>JBDSAB010000467.1:0-4052 GCA_039922395.1 Caldimonas sp. | reverse complement strand
CAAGCCCATGAAACGCCGTGGCCGCGCGATCCGACCGCTGCGCCCGCGCCCGGACAGAGCCCGTGGGGCGTGCATCACGACGACCCGCCGCCGTACAACCGGCTGCGCGGTCCGGTGCACGCGCGCGGTCCGCAGTCGGGCGTGGTCCGCCAGCATGGCGAGGTCGTCGCGTCGTGGGGCGAGCCGGAGCGCGCCGACCTGACTTTCAGCGTCGCGAAGACCTACCTCGCGCTGCTCGCCGGCGTCGCCCAGCGCGAAGGTCTGCTGCCCGATGAGAACGAACCTGTCGTCGCGCGCCTGCCCGGCATCGGCTTCGACAGCGCGCACAACCGGCCGATCACCTGGACCCACCTGCTGACGCAGACCAGCGAATGGGAGGGCACCTGCTTCGGCCTGCCCGACACGGTCGACCGCTGGCGCAAGGTCGCGCAGGACCCGCAGCCGGCCGATGGCCCGAAGGGCGGCGCGCGGCCGCTGCGCGCGCCGGGCTCCTATTGGGAATACAACGATGTGCGCATCAACCAGCTCGCGCTGGCGCTGCTGCACCTGTTCCGCAAACCGCTGCCGCAGGTCTTCCTCGACGAGGTGCTGAAGCCGCTCGGCGGCGGCGCCGGCTTTGCCTGGCGCGGCTACGACGATGCGTGGATCGAGCTGCCCGGTGTGGGCCGCGTGCAATCGGTGCCCGGCGGCACGCACTGGGGCGCCGGCGTATCGATCAGCGCCAGCGACCAGGGGCGCGTCGGCCAGCTGCTGCTCGACGGCGGCCTGGGCGGCGGCCGGCAGCTCGTGCCGAAGGCGTGGATCGAGCGCATGAGCCTGCCTTGCCCCATTGCGCCGTTCTACGGACGGCTGCTCTGGCTCAACCGCAACGGGCAGGCCTTCCGCGGGATGTCGAAGCAGGCCGCGTTCATGGTCGGCGCCGGCGGCCACTATGTCGGCATCGATCCGGCGCTCGACGCGGTGCTCGTGCTGCGTTGGCTCGACCCGCTCCATGCGCCGGCGGCGATCCCGCGCTTCGCAGCGGCGCTGGCCGGCCGCTGAGCGCGCCGCGAGGTTGCGCCGCACGCGAGTGGTACAACCGCCGACTGACTTGAACCGGAGATCGACATGAGTGCAGACAGGGACCGCGGAACTCGCCGCCAGAAACAGAAGCGCGCGAAGCAGCTGAAGAAGCAGGCGCGCCACGCGCACGCGGGCACGACGAGCCCGGCCGCTCCGAAGAACCCGGCGACCCCCGCCGGGCATTAGAGACGCCGCCGCGGAGGCCTGCAGCGCCGGTCGATCCGCCGCGTCAGTCGCGGTCCGGCGCGCCGAGCGGAAAGTAGTGGCGGTACGGCCGTGCCTCGTCGACGGCGCGCGCGAACGAGGGTCGGGCGAGCAAGCGCTTGCGGTACGCCGTGACGTTCGGATGCCCATCGCCGATCGGGTGGGTCCAGTCGGCATAGAACAGGAACGGCGCGGCCCCACAGTCGGCGAGGCTGAAGCGGTCGCCGGCGGCCCACTCGCGCGCCGCCATCACCCTGTCGAGCCACGCGTACGAGGTCTCGAGCATCTCGCGCGCCTGCTGCACGCCGAGCGGATCGTGGCTGCCCTCGGACCGCATCGAGTCGAACACGACCTTCTGCTGCGGCGTCGACACGTAGTTGTCGAAGAAGCGGTCCATGAACCGCGTCTCGAGCGCGGCCTTCGGATCGTCGGGGATCAGCTTCACGGGGCCCGGCCGGTACAGGCCGACGTATTCGATGATGCAGGTCGCTTCGATCACCGTCCGGTCGCCGTCGACCAGCACCGGAAAGCGCTTGATCGGCCACAGCTCCGCGAGCTCGCGCGCGGCCGGGTTGTCGGGCCCGTCGAGCGAGCGCGGTTCGAACGGCACTGCGTTCTCGTACAGCGCGACCAGAACCTTCTGGCAATACGACGAGAACGGATGGAAGTAGAGCTGCAAGGCCATGAGATGACGATCCTTCGACGACGACGGTGGGCCGCCGGCGGCAACCTACCCTCGTCGACGAACGGGTGGGGGTGAAATCGACATGGCCGATGTCGATTTCCAGTCCCGGGGTCACGCCTTCGAGATGGCCCGCATCAAGCGGGCGGCGGGACAGCCGCCGAGTCGCTCAGGCGGCGACGAGCGGCGGCTTGGGCGCCGCCGCGGCTTTCACGAGCGCTTCCTGCGCGACCTTCAGGCCGAGCTCGACACGCGGTCGCCAGCTCGGGGCGAGGGCGTTGTTGCGGAGCGCGTTCTGCGCCGACTCGACATACTGGGTCAGCGCCGGCTCGGTCAACGCCCCCAATTTCGTGACGAGGTCTGCCTCTTCCTCGGAGGTGTAGGGCAGCATGGGCGGGATGATCTGGTCTTTTTTCATGCCCGAGCTTAGTCCTTTCCGCGAAGCGCCTTCTTCAGGGTCCTTTGGCGGTCAGCGCGGAGCTCAGCGAACACTGACGGCGCGCAGTGCCGAGTGTGCGAACTTGCTCACGGCCTGCGGCTCGAACCACGATGCGCATGACCCCGATCGGACGGCTTTGGCTGCTCGCCGTGATGGCGGGCGGCGTCGGTGCTGCCGAGCCGGCGCCGGCTAGCGGCGACCCGCTGCATTCGGCCGAGTGCCAGTCCGCATTGCAGGCCTTGCAGACTGCGGAGAGCACGGCCGAGTCCGTCCCGCCCACGGCGCGACCGAACGAAGCGCCGTCCAGCCGCACGCCGGCCCCGAACCTGGTCGCCGCCCGCCGGCAAGCGGCGACGACTTGCCTTGCCGGCCGCGCCGATTCGCTGCCGCAAGCGCAGCGCTTTGCCCAACCGCCCTTCGTCGTCGCTCCGGTCGCGAGAGCGGCGTCGCCGCGCCCCGCAATACCGCTGTCGTCGCCATCGCCGGCGCCGATGCAGCCGAACGCGCCTGCTGCGCCGACCTCGATCCTCTCGTGCGACATCGTCGGCTGCTGGGCCAACGACGGCTCGCGCCTCAACCGGGTCGGACCGAACCTGTGGGGCTCGCGCGGCGCCTGCACGGTGCAGGGCACACTGCTGCACTGCCCGTGATGCGCGCCTGATCAACACGATTCGCGATGCCGACCTCCGACCCGTCCGCCCCGATCCGCATCGGCGTCGATCTCGGCGGCACCAAGATCGAGGCGCTCGCAATCGATGCCGCCGGCCACGAACTGGTGCGCCGGCGCATCCCTTCGCCGGCGCATGACTATTCGCAGATCGTCGAGGCGGTGCGCGGCCTCGTCGGCGATCTCGAACAAGGTCTCGGTCGGCGTGCGCAGGTCGGCATCGGCACGCCGGGCGCAGTGTCGCGGGTCGACGGCCTGATGAAGAACGCCAACTCGACGGTGCTGAACGGTCGGCCGTTCGCGCGCGACATCGCCGCCGCGCTGGCGCGCGAGGTGCGGGTCGAGAACGACGCCAACTGCTTCGCACTGTCCGAAGCCACCGACGGCGCCGGCCGCGGACACCGCGTCGTCTTCGGCGTGATCCTCGGCACCGGGGTCGGCGGCTGCATCGTTGTCGACGGCCGGGTATGGGGCGGCGCGAACGCGATCGCCGGCGAGTGGGGCCACAACGAGATGCCGGCACGCGGCGAGGCCACGTTGCCCGACACGCCGTGCTACTGCGGGCGGCGCCGCTGCATCGAGACCTTCCTGTCGGGGCCTGGGCTGGCCGCCGACCACGCGCGCCACACCGGTTCGCGCACACGCGCCGATGCAACCCGCGCTGGGCCAAACGGCGCCGCGCTCGACGCCCAGGCGGTCGCCGCCCTCGCCGCCAGCGGCGACCCCCAGGCGCAAGCCACGATGGCGCGCTACACCGACCGCCTGGCGCGTGCGCTCGCGACCGTTGTCAACGTGCTCGATCCCGACATCGTCGTGCTGGGCGGCGGCCTGTCGAACATCGACGCGCTGTACGCCCAGGTCGCCACGCGCCTGCCGCAGCACGTGTTCTCCGACCGCTTCACGACGCCGGTCGTACGCAATCAACACGGCGACTCGTCCGGGGTGCGCGGCGCCGCGTGGCTCTGGCCGCCCGCCTGAGCCCGCATCTCACCGGCGCG
>JBDSAB010000466.1:0-7289 GCA_039922395.1 Caldimonas sp. | reverse complement strand
TTGCCGTAGTCGTCGATATACGTGTCGAGCCCGTCCATGATGTTGTAGTGCGGGTCGCTGAAGAGCTTCTTCAGCGCGGCGTTCTTGACGCCTGGCGCCACCCCGGGCTGGACGAATCGCGAGAAGTCGGAGCCGCGTGTCAGCAGCGCCACGTCATCGAGCGTCGGCAGCGGGGCCGCGGGCGGCGCAGCGGTCACGGCGCCACCGGCTGCCGCCGGCGACGGGTGCGCGGTCGGTGTTCCTGTGGGAGCCGCGCCGGCTGCCGCTGGCGTCGGCTCGCCCGGCGCCGCAGGGATGCCGACAGCGGGCGCTGCCGGCCGCCCGGGCGGCGTCGGCGGGGAGCCCGCCGACGCCGGCTCGACAACGCCGCGCCGGACGTCAGCCTTGCGTCTCGCCCAGCGTGACAGGAAGCCGTCGCCGTCGGACTTCATCGGCGTTCGCCCGGCGTCACGAAGGACTGCGGACGCCGCCGCTTCTTCGGCTCGGGCTTGTAGTGCTCGTCGGTGTAGGCCTGCAGCCAGACGGCAAGATCGGCCTGCAGCGGCACGTTGTCGACCCGCTCCTGCGCGTCGAGCCAGCGCCCGGCCTCTTCGTAGGACAGGCTCACCGTCTCGGGCCAGGCGCGCGAGGGATCCTCGTCGTCGATGCGCCAGACGACGAACCAGACCGGGGCACCGGAACTGAGATTGAGGAAATAGCCCTGCGCCTGATCGCGGAACAGCTCCAGCGTGAAGCCGGGGTGCATCCGGCGCTGCAGCCGGCCGTCGTCGCGCAGGACGCGGGCCTCGGTGCCGAAGACGTCCTCCTGCGGCACCACCTCGACGATGCGGTGACGCCAGTCCTCGTAGCGGTTCGGCGCCTTCTCGCGTTCCATCACGACGGCGACACGGATCGACGGGCGATCGGCGGGGCCGTCCACGAATCAGGTGTCCTTCGAAATGCTGATCGTCGGGAACTTCGCCGAAAAGTCCTTCGCTCGCTGCGCGATCTTCACCGCGACCTGGCGTGCGACGCTCTTGTAGAGCCCCGCGATCTCGCCATCCGGGTCGCTGACGACGGTCGGCCGGCCGTTGTCGGCCTGGACGCGGATCGACAGGTTCAGCGGCAGCGCGCCGAGGTAGTCCATGTTGTATTCGGCAGCGAGGCGCTTGCCGCCCTCCTCGCCGAAGATGTGCTCGACGTGACCGCACTTCTCGCAGACGTGGACCGCCATGTTCTCGACGATCCCGAGGATCGGCACGCCGACCTTCTCGAACATCTTGATGCCCTTCTTGGCATCGAGCAGCGCGATGTCCTGCGGCGTCGTGACGATGACCGCGCCGGTGAGCGGGACCCGCTGCGACAAGGTCAGCTGGATGTCGCCGGTGCCGGGCGGCATGTCGACGATCAGGTAGTCGATGTCGTCCCAGTTGGTCTGGCGCAGCAGCTGCTCGAGCGCCTGCGTCGCCATCGGGCCGCGCCAGATCATCGGGTTGTCCTGCTCGACCAGAAAACCGATCGACATCACCTGGACGCCGTAGTTCTCCATCGGCTCCATCGTCTTGCCGTCGGCCGACTCGGGCCGGCCTTCGATGCCCATCATCATCGGCTGGCTCGGGCCATAGATGTCGGCGTCGAGGATGCCGACCCTGGCACCTTCGGCGGCCAGCGCCAGGGCCAGGTTCACCGCGGTCGTGCTCTTGCCGACGCCGCCCTTGCCGGACGCGACCGCGACGATGTTCTTGACCTTCGGCAGAAGCTGCACGCCGCGCTGGACCGCATGCGGCGTGACCTTCGTCGCAAGGTTCGCACTGACGTTTGCGACGTCCGGGAGCGTGCGCGCTGCCGCGATCAGTGCCTTGCGAAGCGTCGGAATCTGACTCTTTGCCGGATAGCCGAGTTCGACATCGAAGGCGACGTCGCCACCTTCGATGCGCACATTTCTGACCTGCCGGGTCGAGACGAAATCCTTGCCGGTATTCGGGTCGATGACGCTCTTCAGCGCATCGAGCAGCGCGGTTTCGGTGACAGGCATGGGGGGCGGTGGAAGGGTCGCTAGGGGGCGGGGAGTCTAGCGCGGCAAGGGCGCGGCGACGCCCTGCACGCCTAGAATCGAGGGCTATTTTCGCTCAACCGAGAGCCCGTCTGCATGACCCGCCATCTCTTCGTCACGACCGCACTGCCGTACGCCAACGCGCCGTTCCACATCGGTCACATGATGGAGTACATCCAGGCCGACATCTGGGTCCGGTACCAGCGGATGCAGGGCCACGAAGTCCATTTCGTCGGCGCCGACGATGCGCACGGCGCGCCGATCATGATCGCCGCCGAGAAGGCCGGACGCACGCCCCAGGCGTTCGTCGCCGAGATCGCGGCCGGCCGCAAGGCCTACCTCGACGGCTTTCACGTCGCGTTCGACAACTGGCACTCGACCGACGGTCCCGAGAACCACGTGCTCGCGAAGGAGATCTACCTCGCGCTGCGCAAGAACGAGCTGATCGCGACCAAGGTCATCGACCAGTTCTACGACCCGGTCAAGAGCATGTTCCTGCCCGACCGCTACATCAAGGGCGAGTGCCCGAAATGCGGTGCCAAGGACCAGTACGGCGATTCATGCGAGGTCTGCGGCGCGGTCTATGCGCCGACCGACCTGAAGAATCCGTACTCGACGCTGTCGGGTGCGACGCCGGTGATGCGGAGCAGCGAGCACTACTTCGTGCGCCTGAGCGACCCGCGCTGCGTCGACTTCCTGCGCGAATGGACCCAGTCGATCGGCCTGCAGACCGAGGTGCTGAACAAGATCAAGGAATGGTTCGAGACCGACGAGGACGGTCACGGCGGCCTGGGCGACTGGGACATCAGCCGCGACGCGCCCTACTTCGGGATCGAGATTCCCGATGCACCGGGCAAGTACTTCTATGTCTGGCTCGACGCGCCGATCGGCTACCTCGCGTCGCTGAAGAACTACTTCGACAAGGGCGGTGCTGCGAAGCGCGGCGAGACGCGCTCGTTCGATGAGTTCATGGCCGACCCGGCGACCGAGCAGATCCACTTCATCGGCAAGGACATCACGTACTTCCACACGCTGTTCTGGCCGGCGATGCTGCACTTCTCGGGCCGCAAGACGCCGACCCATGTGTTCGTGCACGGCTTCATCACGGTGCGCGACGAGAAAATGAGCAAGAGCCGCGGCACCGGCATCTCGCCGCTGCGCTACCTCGAGCTCGGCATGAACCCGGAGTGGCTGCGCTACTACATCGCTGCCAAGCTCAACTCGAAGGTCGAGGACATCGACTTCGCGCCGGACGATTTCGTCGCCCGCGTCAACAGCGACCTGGTCGGGAAGTACATCAACATCGCGAGTCGGGCGGCCGGCTTCCTGACCAAGCGTTTCGGCGGCAACCTGGCGGCGTCGATCGGCGTCGAGGGCCGCAAGCTCCTCGACAACCTCATGGATGCGCGTGTGCCGATCGGCACCTTGTACGACGAGCGCGAGTACGGCAAGGCGCTGCGCGAGACGATGCTGCTGGCCGACCTGGTGAACGGCTATGTCGACCTGCACAAGCCGTGGGAGCTTGCGAAAAAGCCGGGTGCCGAGGCCGACTTGCACGAGGTCTGCACGATCTGCATCGAGGCGTTCCGGCTGCTGACGGTCTACCTGAAGCCGGTGCTGCCGGCGCTCGCCGCCGAGGTCGAGACGTTCCTGCGCATTCAGCCGCTGGCCTTCGACGATGCCCGGCACCGGCTCGGCGCGCACGCAATCGGCGAATACCGGCACCTGCTGCAGCGTGTCGATGCGAAGGTGCTCGAGGCGCTGCTCGAGGCCCCGGTCGTCGCCGACAAAGCGCCGGGCGGCGAAGCCATCGCGCCGACGATCGAGCTGGCCGACTTCGCCAAGGTCGATCTCCGCATCGCACGCATCGTCGCGTGCGATGCGGTCGTCGGCTCGACGAAGCTGCTCCGACTGTCCCTCGACGTGGGCGAGGCCCAGCCCCGCAACGTCTTCAGTGGCATCCAGTCGGCCTACCAGCCCGCCGACCTGGTCGGCAAGCTGACCGTGATGGTCGCCAATCTCGCACCGCGGAAGATGAAATTCGGCCTGAGCGAAGGCATGGTCCTCGCAGCCTCGCACGCCGACGAGAAAGCGGAGCCCGGGATCTACATCCTCGAGCCGTGGCCCGGCGCAAAGCCGGGTCTGCGTATCCGCTGAACGAGCGAGCGATGAGCGTCGACATCGTCCGCGAGTTCCCCGATACGACCTGGTCGTCCGACGGGCCGACGCGCGGCGTCGAGGCGATCGTCGAGGATGGCAAGGTGCTGAGCTTCCCGCACCTGCCGTTCGTGCTCACCGATGCCGAGCGCAAGTACCTCGACCCGCAGTGGGCCGACGGCCGCGCCAAGAACATCTCGGTGCGCTGGCCGCCGGGCGAACTGCGCGGCGCCGCCGCTGCGAGCGCCGACCTCGACGCGCTGCGCGGGCTGATCGTGCGCTACGCAGACCAAGCCGAGGCCCTGGTGCTGCGCCTCTTCCCGCACTACGAAGGTCACCTCACGCGCGGCAACTCGTCATTCCGACCGTCCCAGGTCGCGACCCGCGTGACGAGCTGGCGCAAGGACGACACGCGGCTGCACATCGACGCATTTCCGTCGAATCCGATGCACGGCACGCGCCTGCTGCGCGTCTTCAGCAACGTCAACCCGAGCGGCCAGCCGCGCGAGTGGCGCGTCGGCGAGCCGTTCGAAGACCACGCCCGGCGCTTTTTGCCGGCGATCCGGCGTCCGCTGCCCGGCACCGCCTTCCTGCTGCATGCCAGCGGCATCACGAAGCGCCGACGCACCGAATACGATCATGTGATGCTGCAACTGCACGACCGGGCAAAGGCGGACCTCGTCTACCAGCGCAGCGGCCCGCAGGCGCGCGTCGACTTCGCTCCGGGGACCACATGGGTCGTTTACAGCGACCAGGTGCTGCACGCGGCGATGGGCGGTCAGCACATGATGGAGCAGACCTTTTACCTCCAGGCCGAAAGCCTGCAGCAGCCTGCCTCGTCACCGCTGCGAACCCTCGAACGGCTGCTGCAGCGACCGCTGCGATGACCCTCGTGCGGCCATTCATTCGGTCGACGCCCACGATCACTCTGACCAGCACCTCGTCACCATGACTGGCATCGATGCGATCGTCGCGCAGTACGGCGTGGCCCTGGTCTTCGCCGCGACCCTGGCGGCGCGCCTCGGTGCCCCGGTGCCTGCGGCGCCATTTCTGGTCGTCGCCGGCGGCCTGTCGACCAGCGGCTCGATCAGCCTCGTCCATGTCGTCGTGTTCGCGACCCTCGCCAGCGCGCTCGGCGACGCCGCCTGGTACGTCGCCGGGCGCCGCTACGGCTACCGGATCCTTCGGTTGCTCTGCCGCGTCTCGATGTCGCCGGACTCGTGTGTGCGGCAGAGCGAGTCGCTGATCGGCAAGTGGGGCGGCAGTGCGCTTGTCGGCGCCAAGTTCCTGCCCGGCCTGTCGGTGGTCGCGGCACCAATGACCGGTGCGCTCGGCATGCAAGTGCGTGAGTTCCTCGGCTTCGAGGTGCTGGGCTCGGTGATCTGGGCGCTCGCCTTCACCTACCTCGGCGTGCTGTTCAGCCACGACATCCAACGGGTGCTCGAATCGATCGCCAACCTCGGTCTGGGCGCCGGCCTGCTCATCGGGATCGCCGCCCTCGCCTATCTCGCGATGCGCTATGTGCGGCGCCGTGCCTCACTGCGCGACCAGAGCATCCCGCGCATCAGCGTGGGCGACCTCGTCGGGCTCCTGGATGCCGGCGAGGATGTCGTCATCGTCGACGTGCGCTCGACCGGCGCCCTCGATCTCGACGCGCGACGGATTCCCGGCGCGGTGCCGGTCGAGTTGAAGCAGGTCCGCCAATGGGCCGAGGGCGTGCCGCGCGAGCGCCACATCGTCCTGTACTGCAACTGCCCGAACGAAGCTTCCGCTGCGCGCGCTGCTCGTTTCCTTCTCGATCATGGCTTTCCAAGGGCCCGTCCACTGGCCGGCGGGCTGGAGGAGTGGGCGAAGTCCGGACGAGGCCTCGACTCGCATGCCCGCGAACAGACCCCACCTCCGGTCGACGAGGGCGTCGACTCGTTCGGCTCCAAATACGGACCGTAGACCTCGCATCGCTCACCCCCCGTTCCCAGGATTGCATCTGCGCGGATTTGGGAAAAAATGCCCACACGAACTGAGCTCCAACGCCGGCACCACCGGACGAGATTCAGTTCCTCGGGCAGGTCGACTTCATGTCTGCTTGCAATGTCAATCAATGCGGGAGTGTGTATGCGTACGAAATCAACCCTGACGGTGCTGCTCGGCGCCGCAGCAATGGCAGCGGCAATGCCGGCGACGGCAGCCACGTTCGACCTGACGGCCGGAGGCTCAACCACCATCAACGGTGCGATCTTCACCACGAGCGACAACCAATCCACCGGGACTGGCGTGATCAACTCGTTCGTGCGCGTTCAGGACAACGGCGTGGCCGATGGCTACAACACCAGCGGCCGCCCGATGTTCTACGGCGACACGAACACGTCGCCTATCTTCACCCGTGATCTGCTTCTGTCTGCCGTTCCGGTGGTCAGCATCGGCGGCGTGCAGTATCGGGAATTCCTGCTCGACATCAACCAGACCGGCGCGAACCCGCTGCTGTCGCTGGACATGCTGCAGTTCGCCACTTCCGGTACGGGCGGCGCCACCACGGCCTGGGGCACGTTCGGGACCCAGGTCTACACGCTGGGTGCCAACGAGCTTCTGATGAACTATTCACTGAACAACGGCAGCGGGTCGGGCGACCTGTTCGTCTACGTTCCGACGACCGTCTTCGCCGATGCTTCGTACGTCTACCTCTACTCGATGTTCGGCAACAAGGGCGGTAACTACGCGGAAAACGACGGCTTCGAGGAATGGGCAGTTCGGAACCCGACCGTCGCGGCAATCCCGGAACCCGAAACCTACGCGCTGATGATGGCGGGTCTTGGCGCGATGGGCTTCGTCGCACGTCGCCGCAAGAAGGCGCTGTGAATTGGCTTTGAATCTGAAGGGGCGCGTGGCCCCTTTTCTTGAAATTGCCGGCTGATGCCGGCAATTTCGCTTGATGCGCTGGGACCAACTAAAATTGCGCCTTTCCTGCCCCGCCCGCCCATGCCGCTGTTCTGGAAGCACTACAAGTCCGACGCCACTGCCTTCATCGAACAGCTGAAGGCGGATCGGCCCACGCTCGAGGACGAGCAGCGCGCCGGCCGGGCGCTGCTGTGGGACCGGCGGATCG
>JBDSAB010000465.1:0-3411 GCA_039922395.1 Caldimonas sp. | reverse complement strand
CACGGCAGCGTCAGCTGCACGTGCACCAAACAGAAAGGGGTCGCGATGCGACCCCTTTTGCATTTGGCTGACCGATGACGGGTCGCGCAGCGACCCGTCTAGAAATCAGCGAAGCGTCCTATGCATGCGCGGCGCGCAGCTTGAGCGCGAAGTCCTGCAGCGCGGCGATGCCGCTCTCCTCTGCCTTGCGGCACCAGGCCTGCAGGTCGGCGACGAGCTGGTCGGCCGAGACGTTGGTGCGGGTCCACAGCAGGCGCAATTCTTCGCGCATCGCGACCAGCTTGGCGAGCAGCGGGCTGTGCTCGATCGCCAGCGCGACGTGCGCTTTCACCGAGGTCGGGATCTTGTCGCTGTCACGGTGCAGCCAACGCTTGGCGAGCCGCAGGTTGGCGAGCTTCGCGCAGTCGGCGACGCCTTCGCTCTCGAGGCGCTGGACCTCGGCACGGCTGGCGCGACGCAGGCTCCGTGCGTACTTGGCCATCACCTCGTAGCGGTTGGCGATGATCGCGTCGAGCGTCTTGTCATCGGCGACCGGCTTGATTGTGCCGAGCTTCAGCATCGGCGGCGTCTTGCGGACCTTGGCGAGGCCGAGCATCTCGAGGCCGCGGATGTAGACCCAGCCGATGTCGAACTCGTACGGCTTGACCGACATCTTGGCCGACGTCGGGTAGGTGTGGTGGTTGTTGTGCAGCTCTTCGCCGCCGATCACCAGGCCCCACGGCGAGACGTTCGTGCTCGCGTCGGGCGCTTCGAAATTTCGATAGCCCCACCAGTGGCCGATGCCATTGATGATGCCGGCCGCGGTGATCGGGATCCAGAGCATCTGCACCGCCCAGACCGTGGCACCGACCGCGCCGAACAGCATCACATCGACGATCAGCATCACGCCGACGCCCTGCCAGCTGAACGGGGTGTAGAGATTGCGCTCGATCCAGTCGTCCGGCGTGCCGTGGCCGAATTTGCTCAGCGTCTCCTGGTTCTTCCCCTCCGTCCGGTACAGCTCGCTGCCGGTCAGCAGCACGGTCTTGATGCCGCGCGTCTGCGGGCTGTGCGGATCTTCGTCGGTCTCGCACTTCGCATGGTGCTTGCGGTGGATCGCAACCCATTCCTTCGTCACCATGCCGGTCGTCAGCCAGAGCCAGAAGCGGAAGAAGTGCGAGGGGATCGCATGCAGCTCAAGCGCCCGGTGGGCCTGAGCACGGTGCAGGAAGATCGTCACGGCGGCGATCGTGATGTGCGTCGCGACGAGCGTGAACAGGACGATCTCCCATCCGCTCCAGCCCAAGAGCCCGTTCGCGAGCCAGTTGAGCACCGCATCCGACATCGACATCAGAAAATCCATGAACCCTGCTTTCGTCCAGCGCCAAAACGGCGAATAAATTGTAAGGGACGCCCTGTGAGTAGCCCTGGCTTTCAAGGGAATTAGTCCCAGCCTAGGCAATGTGCCACCTTTGCGACGCTTTGCAAGGCGGCCTGCACCGGTCCCGACGGCGCTCCCCGCCTTCAGCGGCGCTGCCAGACCGCCGCGAAGAAGCCGTCGGTCCGGTGCCGGTGCGGCCAGAGCCGCAGGTACGGCCCCTCGACCAGCGTGTCGGCGGCACCGACATGGGCGCGGGCCAGTGCCTCGCCCGCCGCAAGCGGCTCGAAGCGGTCGGCATGGGCGGCGTCGAACTCGCGAACGACGTCTTCGTTCTCGATCTCGAGCAGGCTGCAGGTCGCATAGACGAGTCGCCCTCCCGGCTTCAGCAGGCGGGCTGCGCTCGCCAGGATCGCCCCCTGCTTGACCCGCATCTCGGCGATGCCTTCCGGCGTCTGGCGCCACTTCAGATCCGGATTGCGGCGCAACGTGCCGAGGCCGGAACACGGAGCGTCGACCAGAACCCGGTCGATCTTGCCGGCGAGCCGCTTGATCCGGTCGTCACGCTCGTGGGCGATCTGCACCGGGTGCACGTTCGACAGGCTGCTGCGCGCCAGGCGTGGCTTCAGGGCGGCGAGCCGGTGCCCCGACGTGTCGAACGCGTAGAGGCGCCCGGTGTTGCGCATTTCGGCGCCGAGCGCCAGCGTCTTGCCGCCGGCGCCGGCGCAGAAGTCGACCACCATCTCGCCGCGCTTCGCGCCGGTGATCAGCGCCAGCAGCTGGCTGCCCTCGTCCTGGACCTCGACGTCGCCGCGCAGGAAGACGTCGAGTTGATGGAGCGCGGGCTTGCCGTCGATGCGCAGGCCGAGCGGCGAATACGGCGTGTCGACCGCCTCGATGCCGAGGCCCGCCAGCTCGATGCGCACACCGTCGCGGTTCGCCTTCAGCGCGTTGACGCGCAGGTCGAGCGGCGCCGCGTTCTCGACCGCCTCGACCAACGGCCAGAACTCGCCGCCGAGCGCCGGCTTCAGTCGATCGGCGAGCCACTCCGGCAGGTTGTGGCGCAGCCGCTCGGGCAGGGTCGAGGGGTGGACGGCGCGGGCCTGCGCCAGCCATTGCTGCTCTGACTCGCTCAGCGCGGCGCGCAGGAAGCCGTCGTTGCCCTGCCAGGCCAGGACCGCCAAGCGCCGCTCGAGCTCGCCCTTCCCGGACTGTGCGAGGTTCTGCCACAGCAGGCGCTTGCGCAACACCGCATACGTGGTCTCGGCGAGCGTGTGGCGCTCACGGCTGCCGAGCGTGCGATGGGCGCGGAAGTAGTCGGAGACGACGCTGTCGGCGGGATGCTTCAGCTGCAGCACGCGGTGCAGCAGCTCGGTCGCATGCTCGAGCAGGGCGTTCGGATGCATCGACGGATTATCCTTGGCCGATGCCGGCCCCCTGCCTTCAGACGCCTGCGCGCAGGCACTGCGCCGGGCCAGTGGCTTGAAGCAGACGCTGCGCCACCTGCGGGCGCACCCCGCCTTGTCGCTCGCCGCGCTGGCCGGCACAAGCGCCGCGTTGCTGATCCCCGGCGTGCCGACCGCGGTGACGCGCTGCCTGATCGGCTGGAACGTCGGCGTCTGGCTCTACCTCGCGGTCGTGGCCTTCATCGTCGCGCGTGCCGACCGCGACCATCTGAAGCGCGTCGCAATGGCGCAAGCCGAAGGCGCGAAGACCGTGCTCGCGGTGGTCGCGTTGGCCACGCTCTTCACCCTGGGGGCGGTCGTCGTCGAACTGTCGGCCGCGAAGGGGCAGGATGCGCGCCATGCCTGGCCGCACATCGCGCTCGCGCTCGGCACCGTCGTCGGCTCCTGGCTCATGCTGCCGGTGCTGTTCGGCCTCAACTACGCCAGCTCGTTTCACGCCGAGAGCGACGGCAGCGGCCTCGGCTTTCCCGGTGCGAAGCCGGGCTTCGAGCCAGGTTACAGCGACTTCTTCTACTTCTCGTTCACGATCGCGGTCGCCTCGCAGACCTCGGACGTCACCGTGACGACGCGCGCGATGCGCCGCCTGGT
>JBDSAB010000464.1:0-5917 GCA_039922395.1 Caldimonas sp. | reverse complement strand
GGGTGCAGGTCTTCGCCGACGATCTCGATGTCCGGGCGCTTGCGCTTCAGGTACTCCTTGCCGAACTTCGCGACCTGCTGGCCGTGCGAGTAGTTCTGGTTCAGCAGGTAGACCTTCTTGATGTCCTTCTGGTCCTTCATGAAGGTGGTCATCGCTTCCATCTTCATCGTCGTGTCGGCGTCGAAGCGGAAGTGCCAGAAGCTGCACTTGCTGTTGGTCAGGTCGGGGTCGACCGCGGCTTCGTTCAGGAAGATCACTTCCTTGCCCGGATTGCGCTCGTTGTACTTGTTGATCGCGTCGATCAGCGCCAGCGCAACCGACGAGCCGTTGCCCTGGATGATGTAGCGGATACCTTGGTCGGTGGCCGACTTGAGCGCGTTCAGGCTTTCGGTCGGCGAGAGCTTGTTGTCGAGGCCGACAATCTCGAACTTCACCCCGGCCGGGTTGTTGCCGTTGAACTTCTCGATCATGTACTGCCAGCTCTTCAGCTGGTTGTTGCCGACCGGCGCCATCAGGCCGGAAAGCGGATCGATCCAAGCCATCTTGACGACTTGTCCATCGAGCGGCTTTGCGCTCTTGGCCTGGCCCATCGCGGCGGTGGCGGTGACGACGATGGCCGCCCCGACGGTGACCTCGAACAGGCGACGTGCGAGCGGGGTGCTGGTGAACTTCATCGGTTGATCTCCTGCGGAATTGAAGCTGACGCGACGGTAACGGATAGAAATCCGAAAAGTTACAGGGACTTCCCCGCCCTGCGGCGACCTCGACCGGGCCCGATCGATCGCTGCAATGGCCTTGCGCAAGACCCGCGCTATGCCCGGTGGCTAGACTGAACCGCTATGGCGGAATCCGTGTGCAAAACGGCGCGGCAGTCAGCTTCTGGCTGTGCATGCCCCCCGGTCGAGCGGTCCGGCACGCGTTCGGCCGCGATAGACTTCGCGCCGCCTTCGAGCCGAAATTTCACCCGATGAAGATCTTTTTCGATTTCCTGCCCGTCATCCTTTTTTTCGGGACGTTCAAGTACGCAGAGGGCAATGCCGACGCCGCGGCGCGCTTCGCGACCGAGCACCTCGGCTTCCTGGTTTCAGGCGGCGTGGTCGGCACCGAGGAGGCACCGGTGTTGCTTGCGACACTGGTCGTCATCCTCGCCACGCTGGTGCAGGTGGCGGTTCAGCTGGTCCGCGGCAAGAAGGTCGACATGATGCTGTGGGTCACGTTCGGCCTCGTCGTCGTGCTCGGCGGGGCGACGATCTGGTTTCACAACGCGACCTTCATCAAGTGGAAGCCGAGCGTTCTGTACTGGGTCATGGCGCTCGCCTTCTGGCTCAGCCAGGCGATCTGGGGCAAGAACCTGCTGCAGGCATTGATCGGCGAGCAGCTCGAGCTGCCGGCCGTAGTCTGGCGCCGCCTGAACTTGGCCTGGGTCGCTTTCTTCGCGCTGATGGGCGTGCTCAACCTGTACGTCGCCTACAGCTTCTCGACGGCGACCTGGGCGAGCTTCAAGGCGTTCGGTGCCACCGGTCTGATGCTGGTCTTCATGGTCGCGCAGGGCTTCTACCTGAGCCGCCATCTGAAGCCGCTGCCGGAACCGATCGATACCGGGGCCGGCCGACTCGGCCCGGCGTCACCGCCGGCCAGCGACAAGTGAGCGTCAGCGCCGCCGACCTGGAACGCGCCCTGGCAGCCGGCCTGCAACCGGCCAGCCTGGCGGTCGAGGACGACAGCCACCGCCACGCCGGGCACGCCGGCGCGCTCGAAGGCAGCCATTTCACGGTCCGGATCGTCAGCGACCGCTTCAAAGGCCTCTCCCGGGTGGCCCGCCATCGCCTCGTTTATGATTGCCTCGACGCGCTGATCGGACGTGGCGGCATCCACGCCCTTGCGATCGACGCCCGGACTCCGGGCGACGGCTGACCTCTTCACTTCAACCCCTTTCTGCGCGGCTGCAGCGCGCACCGAGCCTCACGCTCCGGTGAAACGGCCGCCCCGATGCGAACCAGGAAAAGACCTCGATGAACCCACGTATCACCACCCGCGCCCTGTCGACGCTGGCCCTCGCTGCTGCGATCGCCGTTGCGCTCCCGGCCCAGGCGCAGAACATCGCGATCGTCAACGGCAAGGCGGTGCCGAAGGCGCGCGTCGACGCCCTGACCACGCAGATCACCAAGCAGGCCGCGGCGCGCGGACAGCAGCTGCCGCCCGACCTCGATCGCCTCGTGCGCGACAAGGTCGTGCTCGACGAGATGTTCGTGCAGGAGGCCGAGAAGCGTGGCCTGGCCGGCTCGTCAGACTACAAGGCGCAGATGGAGATCGCGCGCCAGAACATCCTGGTGCAGGCGCTGCTCGCCGACTACGAGAAGAAGAACGCGATCAGCGACGCCGACATCAAGGCCGAGTACGACAAGTTCAAGGCGCAGTCGAGCGGCACCGAGTACCGCGCCCGCCACATCCTGGTCGAGAAGGAAGAAGACGCGAAGGCGTTGATCACGCAGATCAAGGGCGGCGCAAAGTTCGAGGAGCTGGCGCAGAAGAACTCGAAGGACCCGGGATCGGGCGCGAATGGCGGCGACCTCGACTTCGCAGCGCCGAGCGCGTACGTGCCCGAGTTCTCGCAGGCGATGGTGAAGTTGAAGAAGGGCGAGATGACCGAGACGCCGGTCAAGTCGCAGTTCGGCTACCACATCATCAAGCTCGAGGACACGCGCGACGCGCAGTTCCCGCCGCTCGAAGAAGTCAAGGGGCAGATCCAGCAACGCCTCGCGCAGCAGAAGGTCGCCGCATTCCGCGACGAGATTCGCGCGAAGGCGAAGACCGACTACAAGTTCACGAATCAGTAGCCGGCCCCGCGGCGCACTAGCTGCGCCGCGTTGCCGCGCGTTCTGATCGAGACGCCAGCCTCAGGCCGGTTGCGCCTCGAGCCCTTGCGACAAGGTCGGCGCACCCAGCTCGACGCGGCCGGCCTCGATCCGCAACTGGCGGTCGCAACGCGCCGCGATCGCGCGGTCGTGGGTCACCAGGACCAGCGTGGTGCCGGCCTCGCGGTTGAGCTCGAACATCAGGTCCATCACCGTTTCGCCGGTCGCGAAATCGAGGCTGCCGGTGGGCTCGTCGGCCAACAGCACCGCCGGCTGCACGACGAACGCGCGCGCCAGCGCGACCCGCTGCTGCTCCCCGCCGGACAGCACCTTCGGATAGTGGCGCAGGCGTTCGCCGAGGCCGACGCGGCCCAGCATCTCGGTCGCGAGCCGGCGCGCGTCGGCACGACCTTGCAATTCGAGCGGCAGCATCACGTTCTCGAGGGCATTCAAATTGCCCAGCAACTGGAAACTCTGGAACACGAACCCCACCTTCGCCGCACGGACCGCGGCGCGAGCGTCCTCGTCGAGCGAGAACAGGTCGGCGCCGGCGAGCCGCACGGTTCCCGAGGTCGGCGTGTCGAGGCCGGCGATCAACGAAAGCAGCGTGCTCTTGCCGGAACCGGATGCGCCGACGATCGCAGCCGACTGGCGCGCGGCCAGGCTGAAATCGATCTCATGGAGAATCGTCAGGGTGCCGGTGGAATCGCGAACCTGCTTGGTCAGACGCTCGACAACAATGATGGCTTCGGACATGAATGAGACCGCTGACCCGCAGAGAGGATGGACACGCCGGAAAGGGCTGGCGCACTGTACCGCGCTCCTCGCTCTGGCCGTCGGGCTCGGCCGGGATTCCCTTGCGGCGAATGCCGCACTGGCCGCCGACGGAGAGCGCATCCTGGTCGTCGGCGACAGCCTGTCGGCGGAGTACGGCCTGACCCGCGGCAGCGGCTGGGTTTCGCTGCTCGAACAGCGGCTGGCTCGCGAGAATCTGCGCGCGAGCGTCGTCAACGCCAGCATCAGCGGCGACACGACATCGGGCGGCCGCGCCCGCTTTCGTCCGCTGCTCGAGCAGCGCAAGCCGACCCTCGTGATCATCGAGCTCGGCGGCAACGATGCGTTGCGCGGTTTGCCGCTCGAGGAGACCCGGCTCAATCTCGCATCGATGGCGAAGGACGCCAAGGCGACCGGCGCGCGCGTCCTCCTTGTCGGCATGCAGGTGCCGCCCAATTACGGGCGCAAATACAGCGACGACTTCGCGGCGATCTACGCGAACGTCGCGAAGGCCGAAGGCGCCGCGCTGGTGCCCTTCATGCTGAAGGGCGTCGCCGACATCGCCAATTCGGAGTCGATGTTCCAGGCCGACCGCATCCATCCGGTCGCGGCGGCCCACCCGATCATCCTGAAGAACATCTGGCCGGTGCTGGAGCCGATGCTGCGACAGCCGACGCGAGCCGCGATGCGCTGATCGCGACGAGCGCAAAGGTCGGCTTCTAAGAACGCGCGCAGGCTCCTCCGACGCGTCTTCGAGTTCGCACTAGCGAACCGAAAGCACGGCGCTCAGGGCCGCTCTTCCCGACCGCGCGGGCCGCCGCCTTCCGGACGTCCCTGCCCCTGACCGCCGCGATTCGACTCGGGACGCCCTTCCGGCGGCCCCGGCCGCGCCCGCGGCGCCTCGGCCGGCCGCACAGCGGGCGCGACCTGCGTCGGCTGCGCCTGAGGCTGCGGTGCGGCCTGCGGCGCCGGAGGGGCGATGCGAGGTTGCGCTGGCGCGATGTTCGGAGCCGCTTCGGGTCGCGGCGCCGATCGCATCGGCGGCCCATCCGGACGCTCACGCTCGCGCCGCCGCTCGCCGCGCTCGGGCTGCTGCGGGATCGCCTGCGGCGGAATGCCCGGCGGCGGGCCGCTGCGCACCGGCGGCTGAGCCTGGGGTGCGGCTCCCTGGGGAACCTGAACCGGCCGAGGCGCCATGGCCGGCGGCACCGCGACTGCAGGCGGTACCGCAGCAGCCGGCGGTGGTGCCGCCATGGGCGCCTGGGGCCGAGCATCCGGCGCGCTCTGCGTCGTCGCGTTCGGCTCTCGACGTTCACGCCCGCGACGGTCATCGGGCGCCGCGCGCATCTGCGGCGTCGCACCAGGTGGCGGCCCGCGACGAATGTCGTTGTCGCGCTGCCGATCGGCCGGGCCTCCGATCGTCGGGCCTCGCCGCCCGCCATCGCCCTGCACCGCTGGCGTGGCGCCCGGCGCCATCACCGGATCACCGCGGCGGCCCCTGTCGGCGACCGCCGGGGGCACCGGCTGCGCCTGCATGTTGGGAGCGCGCCGCACGTCGTCACTGCCTGCGCCGGGCGGCCGGCCGAATCGGCCCTGCCGCTCCGCATCGTTGGTCGGTCGGAACGGACGCGCCTCGATGCCGCCGCGCGGCGACGCAGCCGGCGCCGGCGTGAAGCGGGCCGGCGGCGTCGGCATCGCGACGATCCGGCTCGGCTCGTTGACGATCGCGCGGACCGCCGGCAGATCGCGGGTGCGCGCCGCGCTCGGTCCGACCGGCTCGCGGTTCGACAGCACGTTCGCCGGCACAACCGTCACCGCATGCGGGTACTTGCGGTTCGCGTAGTCGCGTTGCATGCCGTTCGGATTGCCGATGATGACGTTGACGTTCGGGATGTTGCGGACGTGCGTGTAGTTGACGTCGCGCACATAGCGCGGGCTGACCCGATAACCCGGCACGTAGACCTCGCGCGGCGCGAGCGGGAACCAGCCGACCGCCGGTCCACCGCCGATCGAGAGCGACAGGCTCGTCCCACCGCCGACCCACGCGACCAGCGCCGGCGCATAGACCGGCCGTCGGACGTAGGTGCCCGGCGCCCAGCACCAGGCGTTGCGGTAGTAGACCCAGCGGCCGTAGTGGAACGGCGCGAAGCCCCAAGGTGCGTCGTCGACCCAGGTCCAGCCCCACGGCCGCACCCAGGCCCAATGGCCGGTGCTGTAGGGCGCCCAGCCGCTCGCGACTGCACGCGGGAACCAGATCGCACCGTACTCGGGACTCTGCTCCCAGCGCC
>JBDSAB010000463.1:0-10594 GCA_039922395.1 Caldimonas sp. | reverse complement strand
TGGTGATGGTGATCCTGTGGTGCTTCCTGCTGATCCCGGGCGGCTTCTACGGCGCGATCGCCGGCGACTTCGGGCGCAACCACCGCACCGAGATCTCGGCGATCGTGACCTTCACGATCTTCGAGGCGGCCTACTACTCCGAGATCATGCGGGCCGGCATCCAATCGGTCTCGCGCGGGCAGGTCTATGCGGGGTACGCGGTCGGCATGACCTACACGCAGTGCATGAAGCTCGTCGTGCTGCCGCAGGCCTTTCGAAACATGCTGCCGGTGCTGCTGACGCAGACCGTGATCCTGTTCCAGGACACGTCGCTGGTCTACGCGATCGGCGCGTACGACCTGCTAAAGGGCTTTGAGGTGGCGGGGAAGAATTTCAACCGGCCGGTCGAGACCTACCTTGTCGCGGCTGTCGTCTACTTCGTCATCTGCTTCTCGCTGTCGATGCTGGTCCGCCAGCTCCAGAAGAAGATCGCCATCATCCGCTGACCGTCTGTTTCAGGACTCGACATGATCGACATCAAGAACGCATCGAAGTGGTACGGCAGCTTCCAGGTGCTTACCGACTGCACCACCGCCATCCAGAAGGGCGAGGTGGTGGTGGTGTGCGGCCCGTCGGGCTCCGGCAAGTCGACCCTGATCAAGACGGTCAACGCGCTCGAGCCGATCCAGAAGGGCGACATCGTGGTCGACGGCATCTCGATCTCGGACCCGAAGACCAACCTGCCGAAGCTGCGCTCGCGGGTCGGCATGGTGTTCCAGCACTTCGAGCTGTTCCCGCACCTGACCGTCACGCAGAACCTGACCCTGGCGCAGATCAAGGTGCTGAACCGCTCGACGGACGAGGCGAAGACCCGCGGCCTGAAGATGCTCGACCGGGTCGGCCTGATGGTCCACAAGGACAAGTTTCCCGGTCAGCTGTCCGGCGGGCAGCAGCAGCGGGTCGCGATCGCGCGCGCCCTCAGCATGGACCCGATCGTGATGCTGTTCGACGAGCCGACGTCGGCGCTCGACCCCGAGATGGTCGGCGAGGTGCTCGATGTGATGATCAAGCTGGCCGAAGAAGGCATGACGATGATGGTCGTCACGCACGAGATGGGCTTCGCGCGCAAGGTCAGCCACCGCGTGATCTTCATGGACGCCGGCAAGATCGTCGAGGACTGCACCCGCGACGAGTTCTTCGGCAATCCCGACGCGCGCTCGCCGCGCGCGAAGGAATTCCTCTCGAAGATCCTGGCGCACTAGCGCAAGCAGCGGCGCAGGGCCGCTGCACCGTTCGGCGGAGGGCCCTCCACCGTGGTACGAGCCGGGCGACACTTCCCGGTCGGAAGCCGCGAGTCGCTCGAGGGGCGATGCGAGAATCGCCGCCGATGGCCGACGAAGTAACGATCACCCGCCCCGACGACTGGCACCTGCACGTGCGCGACGGGGCCGCGCTCGCTGCGGTGGTCCCTGCCAGCGCGCGCCAGTTCGGGCGCGCGATCATCATGCCGAACCTGAAGCCGCCGGTGACGACGACGCAGGCGGCGCTCGCCTACCGGGCTCGGATCGTCGCGGCAGTGCCGGCAGGCACGTCGTTCGAGCCGCTGATGACGCTTTACCTGACCGACACGCTGAGCGCCGACGAGATCCGGCGCGCGGGCGAAGCCGGCGTCGCCGCCGTCAAGCTCTATCCGGCCGGCGCGACGACGAACAGTGACGCCGGCGTCACCGCGTTGCGCCGGACTTATGAGGCGCTCGAGGCGATGCAGCGGATCGGCATGCCGCTGCTGGTCCACGGCGAGGTCACCGATCCCGCGATCGACCTGTTCGACCGCGAACGGGTCTTTCTCGAGACCCAGCTGATCCCGTTGCGCAGCGACTTCCCGGAGCTGAAGATCGTGATGGAGCACATCACGACGCGCGAGGCGGCGCAGTACGTTGCCGAGGCGGGTGCCCGCACCGCGGCGACGATCACCGCGCACCACCTGCTCTACAACCGCAACGCGATCTTCCTCGGCGGAATCCGGCCGCATTACTACTGCCTGCCGGTGCTGAAGCGCGAGACCCATCGGCGCGCGCTGGTCGAGGCGGCCACGTCGGGCCACGAGCGCTTCTTCCTCGGCACCGACAGCGCGCCGCATCCGGTCGCGCTGAAGGAGCACGCGACCGGCTGTGCCGGCTGCTACACCGCGCTGACGGCGCTCGAGCTTTATGCCGAAGCGTTCGACGCCGCCGGCGCGCTCGACCGGCTCGAGGCGTTCGCCAGCTTCAACGGGCCGGCGTTCTACGGCTTGCCGCGCAACACCGACCGCGTCACGTTGCGGCGCGCGCCCTGGACCGTGCCGGAAACGGTGCCGTTCGGCGAGGCGGAACTGAAGCCGCTGCGCGGCGGCGAAACACTGGCCTGGAAACTTCTCGACAAGGGATTCGCATGATCGACAACCAGGCCCGCATTGCATTGCTGATCGATGCCGACAACTCGCCGTCGAGCAAGATCGACGTCATCCTCTCCGAGTTGGCGAAGGTCGGCGTCGCCAACATCCGGCGCGCCTACGGCAACTGGAAGAAGGACGGGTTGAAAGGCTGGGAAAGCGTGCTCCATGAGTACGCGATCCGGCCGATCCAGCAGTTCGACTATTCGAAGGGCAAGAACGCGACCGACATGGGGATGGTCATCGATGCGATGGACTTGCTCTACACCGATCGGCCCGAGGCGTTCGGCATCGTCTCGTCGGACAGCGACTTCACGCCGCTCGTGATGCACCTGAAGGCCAAGGGCGCGCAGGTCTACGGTTTCGGCGCCAAGAAGACGCCGATGCCGTTCGTCAATGCGTGCTCGCGCTTCTTGTACCTCGAGAACCTCGGACGCACGCCGTCCGAAGGGGAGGGCGAGGCAAAGCAGGAGCCGCGCGGCCGACGCACCCCGGCGAAGAAGACGCGCGGCGGCGCCAAGGCAGAGGCGGCGCCGAACCCGGTCGAGGCGACGGCCGACAGTGCGCCGCTCCGGCCCGACAGCGGCGCGCTGCGCCAGGACGCCCGCCTCGTCATGCTGCTGCGCAATGCGGTCGAGTCGGCGATCGGCGAGGACGGCTGGTCACCGCTCGGCTTGGTCAACCAGCAGATCGGGAACCAGGCCTCGTTCGACCCGCGCAACTACGGCTACCGCAAGCTGATCGACCTGATCGAAGCCAGCCAGCTGTTCGAGCTCGACCGGCGCGGCAGCCAGGTCGTCGTGCGCGACAAACGGCAGGCGCGGCCCGCTCGGGCCTGATTCGCCGCCGCGTGCGTTCTTGCTGACCACGACGTCATTCCGATAGCTCAGAAGCTCGGGCGCTGAAAACACGAAAGCGACCCGAGGGCCGCTTTCGATGGGTTCGGGCCGCGAGCGATCGCGGCCTTCGTCCGGGTTCTTACTTCTTCGGCGCTTCGGCGGCCGGTGCCGGTGCCTCGCCGGCCGGCGTGGTCTGGCGAGCCTTGACGGCGGCACGGGTCGCGGCCTTGCGCTCGTCGCGCTTTTCCATCGACGCGGCGCTCTTGTCAGCCTTGTCCATCTTGGGTGTGGCGCCTTGACCAGCCGGCACCGTCTCGCGGGCCTTCACGGCGGCGCGGGTCTCGGCCTTGGCTTCTGCCTTGGACTTGTCCGACGGACCGGCCTTGCCGGAGCTCATCGCGCCCGGGCCTTGGCCGGGAGGCGTCAGGGTGCCGGCCTTCTCGGCGGCGCGGGTGTCAGCCTTGACTTCGGCACGCGAAGGCGCCGAGGCTTGTGCAGAGACGCCCTGGGCGAAGACGGCAAAGGCGGCGGCGGCCACGACGGTCAGAACGTTTTTCATCTTCATGGGGAACTCCTGTTCAGGATTAGGGTACGGGCATTTCATGAAGTCACCGCACTCGAAGGTCCGTCGGGGGCGAGACTTGACAATGAAAACGCGCCAACGGGCTAATGGTTGACGACGTCGATTGAGCGAGCCAGAGTACTCACCGGCGCGCAGTTTAGCCGCTTTGACCTGGATTCCATACCCAACGCAGGGGCGACGGGCCGGGATGCGTGGCTCGAAAACCACCGTCTCGCGCCTCGCCTCTTGCACCCGACCGGCCAATCCGCTACCGCGGCGCCCGATAATCCAACGGTGAAGCAAGCCAGGCCGCCGCTGGTGCACGTCCCGAAAGGGCGCACTGGAGGAAGGTCCGGACTGCACAGGGCGGCGTAGCAGCTAACGGCTGTCCACCGTGAGGTGAGGATCAGAGCAACAGAGACGAGTCGGTCGTTTCGGCGATCGGGTGAAACGGGCAATCTCTACGCGCAGCAATACCAAATAGGCCGACGTGGCGGGCCGGGCAACCGGACCGCGTGGAAGTGTGGCTCCGCACGAGTCGGCGGGTAGGTAGCACCGAGCCGCGCAGCGATGCGCGGCCCAGAGGAATGGCGGCCACGGCGGGCGTCGCAAGACGGCCGCTGCACAGAATCCGGCCTATCGGCTTGCTTCACACTTTTCGCCGAAGGTCGCTGGCTACACTCGACCGCTTCCGATGAATCCTGACGCCCACACACTCTGGCGCGCGCCGAAGTGGGCGTTGGCGGTCTTGCTGGCCTGCCTCGGGATGCTCGGGCCGTTCTCGATCGACACCTATCTGCCGGCCTTCACCGGCATCGCGCAGGCGATCCGCGCAACCCCGGTCGAGATGCAGCAGACGCTGTCGGCGTACCTGTTCGGCTTTGCGGTGATGAACTTGTTCCACGGTGCGCTGTCGGACAGCTTCGGCCGGCGCCCCGTGGTCCTCGGCGGCCTGGTGGTGTTCACGTTGGCCTCCGCTGGCTGCGCGCTGTCGCAGCACATCGGCGCGCTGGTCTTCTTTCGAGCGATCCAAGGCATGTCGGCCGGCGCCGGCATCGTCATCTCGCGCGCCGTCATCCGCGACATGTTTCCACCGGCCGACGCGCAGCGCGTGATGTCGCAGGTGACGATCTATTTCGGCGTTGCACCCGCGGTCGCGCCGATGGTCGGCGGCTTTCTCTTCGTGCACGCCGACTGGCATGCGATCTTCTGGTTCCTGACCGCGGTCGGCGTCGTCCTCTGGATCGCCAACTACAAGCTGCTGCCGGAAACCCTGCACCGCAGTCACAAGCAGGCGTTCAATGTGCGCAACCTGCTGCGCGGCTACGGGAAGCTCGGCGGCAGCCCGCGCTTTCTGGCGCTTGCGCTGGCCAGCGGGATCCCTTTCAACGGCATGTTCCTGTATGTGCTGTCGGCCCCGGTGTTCCTCGGCGAGCACCTGCACCTCGAGCCGGGCGAGTTCTTCTGGTTCTTCACGCTGACCATCGCCGGCATCATGGGCGGCGCGTTCCTGTCGGGGCGGATGGCCGGACGCATCAAGCCGAAGCACCAGATCCGCCACGGCTTCGTGATCATGCTGGCGGTGTCGGTGCTGAACCTCGCGCTCAACCTGCTGTTCGAGCCGAATGTCTGGTGGGCCCTGCTGCCGCTCGCCATTTATTCGTTCGGCTGGGCCCTGATGGTGCCGGTCGTCACGCTGATGGTGCTCGACATGGTGCCCGAGCGGCGCGGCATGGCGTCGTCGTTCCAGGCCTTCATCGGCAGCACGGCGAACGGCCTCGTCGCCGGCGTCATCGCACCGCTGGTGATGCACTCGACGGTCCTGCTGGCGGTCACGTCGCTCGGCATGATGAGCATCGGCATCGTCGCGTGGCTCTGGGTCAAGCCGCGCGTCACCTGATCGCGCGCGGCACGTTCGAGAGCGTCGCGTCGCCGGCGCGTTCAGGGCGACGTGCCGACACGCGGCGGGTATAACGGGCGCTTCGGAGCGGAAGGATTTTGCGATGGGCATGTTGATCATCGGGCTGGTGCTCTTTCTCGGCATTCACACCGTCTCGATCGTCGCGCCGCAGTGGCGCGAGGGACAGATCGCGCGGCTCGGCGAGGGACCGTGGAAAGGCATGTACTCGGTCGTCTCGGCGATCGGCTTCGGGCTCTTGATCTACGGTTACGGCGCCGCGCGCCAGAACCCGGTCGTGCTGTACACGCCGCCGACCGCATTGCGCCACGTCGCGCTGCTGCTGATGCTGCCGGTGTTCCCGCTGCTGGTCGCGGCGTATGTGCCGGGCCGCATCAAGGCGATCGCGAAGCATCCGATGCTGCTCGCGACCAAGCTCTGGGCGGTGGCCCACCTGTTCGCCAATGGCACGCTGGCCGACGTGCTGCTGTTCGGCGGGTTCCTGGTCTGGGCCGTGGCCGACCGCATCTCGGTCAAGCGGCGGCCGGCTCGCCCGATTCCCGGTGCGCCGGCGCGGCCGTACAACGACGTGATCGTCATCGTCGTCGGGCTCGGCCTCTACGCGCTGTTCGTGCTGTGGGCGCACCGCTGGCTGTTCGGCGTCGCGCCGTTGCCTTCGCTACAGTAGCTGCACCGCGCTTCAGCGCGCGACATCGCACTTGTGCCTCGTGGCCACCACCCTGTCTTCCGTTCCCTTCGACGTCGCGCCGTACCGGTTCTCCGGCACCGTCTACGGCACGTTGCTGAACCATCGCGATGCGCTCGAGGCGCTCGGCGCGTCGGTCCACGAGGCGCCGTACAAGGCGCCGCCGAAGTCGGTCGTGCTGTACGTGAAGCCGCGCAACACGCTGGCCGGCCCCGGCGATGCCGTCGAGGTGCCGGCCGACGCGCCGGAGCTCGAGGTCGGTCCCAGCCTCGGGCTGGTGATCGGCCGCACCGCCTGCCGGCTGTCGGAAGCACAGGCGCTCGACCACGTCGCCGGCTGTGTGATCGTTGCCGACATCAGCGTGCCGCACGCCAGCTTCTATCGGCCGCAGGTCCGCTACAAGGCCGGCGACGGCTTCTGCCCGATCGGCCCGCGGGTCGTCCGCCTCGACGAGCTCGGCGACCTCGGACGGCTCGCGATCCGCGTCCACGTCGACGGTCGGCTGGTCCACGAGAGTTCGACCGCCGGCTGGATCCGGTCGCCGGCGCGCCTGCTCGCGGAGATCACCGACTTCATGACGCTCGCGCCAGGCGACATCCTGATGACCGGGGTGCCGCATGGCGCGCCGCGCGTGCGAGCCGGACAGCGCAGCGCGATCGAGATCGACGGGCTCGGGCGTCTCGAGAACCGCTTTGTCGCGATGGCCGGGGCGGCGCCATGAAGCGAGCCCGTGTCGCTTACGCCGGCGCCGTGCACGAGGCGACGCCGCACGCCGATGGCGACGGCACGCGCCTGCGCCTCGCGGACGGCCGCATCGTTGCCGAGGACGCCGTCGTCTGGCTGCCGCCGTTCGAGGTCGGCACCGTGGTCGCGCTCGGCCTCAACTACGCCGACCACGCGAAGGAGCTCGCGTTCAACGCCCAGCAGGAGCCGCTGGTCTTCCTGAAGGGACCGGGAGCGCTGATAGGGCATCGCGGCCAGACCCGGCGCCCGGCCGACGCCACCTTCATGCACTACGAATGCGAGCTCGCGGTCGTGATCGGCCGGCGCGCGCGCCGAGTCGCGCGCGCCGATGCGATGGACCACGTCGCCGGCTACACGGTCGCGAACGACTATGCGATCCGCGACTACCTCGAGAACTGGTACCGCCCCAATTTGCGCGTGAAGAACCGCGACACGTGCACGGTGCTCGGGCCGTGGCTGGTCGACGCGGCCGATGTCGACGGTCCGCCGGCACTCGACCTGCGCACGCT
Source organism: Caldimonas sp. (assembly GCA_039922395.1). Taxonomy (GTDB): domain Bacteria; phylum Pseudomonadota; class Gammaproteobacteria; order Burkholderiales; family Burkholderiaceae_C; genus Schlegelella_A. The sequence goes on along the minus strand of JBDSAB010000463.1, from coordinate 2,927 downwards.
CGTCAACGGCGTCGTCACGCAGCGTGGCAACACGCGCGACCTGATCTTCGACATCCCTTTCCTGATCGAGTACCTCAGCGGCTTCATGACGCTGTCGCCGGGCGACGTGATCCTGACCGGCACGCCCGAAGGCGTCGTCGACGTGAAGCCGGGCGACGAGGTTGTCTGCGAGATCGACGGCATCGGCCGGCTGGTCAACACGATCGTCGACGACGCGGTGTTCGGGCGCGCCTGAGACGGGCGAGCGCCGCGACCGCAGAACGGAGAATCGACCCATGCGCATCCACCACCTGATCGACGGCCGCCCGGTCGAGAGCGCCCGCTATTTCGAGACCGTCAACCCGGCCACGCAGGAGGTGCTGGCCGAAGTCGCACAGGGCGGTGTCGACGAAGTCAACGCCGCCGTCGCTGCCGCGAAGAATGCGTTTCCGGCCTGGGCCGGACGGCCGGCGCCGGAGCGCGCGCGCCTGATGAACCGGCTCGCCGACCTGATCACGAAGCACGTGCCGGAGCTCTCGGAGACCGAGACTCGCGACACCGGCCAGGTGATCGGCCAGACCCGGAAGCAACTGGTGCCGCGCGCCGCCGACAACTTCCGCTACTTCGCCGAAATGTGCGTGCGGGTCGACGGCCACACCTATCCGACCGACACGCACCTCAACTACACGCTGTACCACCCGGTCGGCGTCTGCGCGCTGATCAGCCCGTGGAACGTGCCGTTCATGACCGCGACCTGGAAGGTCGCGCCGGCACTCGCGTTCGGCAACACCGCGGTGCTGAAGATGAGCGAGCTGTCGCCCATGACGGCGGCGCGTCTCGCCGAGCTCGCGCTCGAGGCCGGCATCCCGGCCGGCGTGCTGAATGTCGTGCACGGCTTCGGCGGCGAGGCCGGCGAGCCGCTGGTCGCCCATCCGGACGTGCGTGCGATCTCGTTCACCGGGTCGACAGCGACCGGCAACCGCATCGTCAAGGCGGCCGGCCTGAAGAAGTTCTCGATGGAGCTCGGCGGCAAGAGCCCGTTCGTCGTCTTCGACGATGCGCATCCGGAGCGCTCGCTCGACGCCGCCCTGTTCATGATCTTCTCGAACAACGGCGAGCGCTGCACCGCCGGCTCGCGGATCCTGGTCCAGCGCTCGATCTATGCCGACTTCGTCGGCCGCTTCGTCGAGCGCGCGCGCCGCATCGCGGTCGGCGATCCGCTCGACGAGAAGACCATCGTCGGGCCGATGATCAGCGCGGCCCACCTCGCCAAGGTGCGCGGCTACATCGAGCTCGGCCCGCGCGAGGGCGCGACCCTGATGTGCGGTGGGCTCGACGCGCCCGATCTGCCGGCATCCCTCGCGAAGGGGCACTATGTCAAGCTGACCGTTTTCGCCGACGTCGACAACCGGATGCGGATCGCGCAGGACGAGATCTTCGGCCCGGTCGCCTGCCTGATCCCGTTCGACGACGAGGCCGACGCGATCCGGATCGCGAACGACATCCCGTACGGCCTGTCGAGCTACGTCTGGACCGAGAACCTCGGCCGTGCGCTCCGTGTGTCGGCGGCCATCGAAGCCGGCATGTGCTTCGTCAACAGCCAGAACGTGCGCGATCTGCGTCAGCCGTTCGGCGGCACCAAGGCGTCGGGTACCGGCCGCGAGGGCGGGACCTGGAGCTACGAGGTCTTCCTCGAGCCGAAGAACATCTGCGTGAGCCTCGGCAGCCATCACATTCCGCATTGGGGCGTGGCGTGACGATCGTGCGCTCGGCCAGCGCCTTGCGCTGCGCGCGCGACGCGGTCGCGCGCAGACTCGTCACGCTGGCATGACGCCCGCATCCGCCCGGAGACCTGCATGCCGCACCTGACGCTCGACTATTCCGGCGACCTCACCAAGGACGGCGACATCCCGGACCTGTGCAGCGCGCTCGCCGAGTGCCTGATCGCGCAGCGCGCCGATGGTCAGCAGGTCTACCCCACCGGCGGCGTGCGCGTGCGCGCCTTCGCGGCCGACGCCTGGTGCATCGCCGATGGTCGCATCGAGGCTTCGTATGTGCACGCCGCGCTGAAGATCGGTGTCGGGCGCAGCGCAGCGACGCAGCGCGCGACCGGCGACGCGCTGTTCGCAGTGATGAAGGCCCACTTCGCCGACCGGTTTGAGCGCACCGGCCTCGCGCTGTCGCTCGAGCTTGGTGAGTTCAGCGAGTCCGGGACGTGGAAGCACAACAACCTGCACACGCGCCTGCGCCAGCGCTGAGCCACCGCGCCCCGCCAACTACCGGATCGACACCCGCATGCTGCCTTCATCGACCATCGCCGCGTTCGCACGTCAGCTGTACGAAGCGCGCAAGAGCCGCACGCAGTTGCGCCATTTTTCCAAGGCGCATCCGGAGATGACGGTCGAGGACGGCTACGCGATCCAGCGCGAATGGGTGCGGCTCGAGATCGCCGACGGCCGGCGCGTGCGCGGCCGCAAGATCGGCCTGACCTCGCGCGCGATGCAGCAGGCCTCGCAGATCGGCGAGCCCGACTACGCGCCGTTGATGGACGACATGTTCTTCGAATCCGGCGGCGACATCCCGTTCGACCGCTTCATCGCGCCGCGCGTCGAGGTCGAGCTCGCGTTCGTGCTCGGCAAGGCGCTGAAGGGTCCGGGCATCAACCTGTTCGATGTGCTGTCGGCGACCGAGTACGTGACGCCGGCGGTCGAGATCATCGACGCGCGCATCGAGCAGTTCGATCGCGAGACCAAGGCCATGCGCAAGGTCTACGACACGATCTCGGACTTCGCCGCCAACGCCGGCATCGTGACCGGCGGCCGTCCGGTGCGGCCGACCGACGTCGACCTGCGCTGGGTCGGCGCGCTGCTGCACAAGAACGGCGTGATCGAGGAGACCGGGCTCGCGGCCGGCGTGCTCAACCACCCGGCGAACGGCGTGGCGTGGCT
>JBDSAB010000462.1:0-10578 GCA_039922395.1 Caldimonas sp. | reverse complement strand
GCGATTGATGCAACGGGGCTTCAACCTGATCGAGTTGATGATCGTGGTCGCGATCATCGGCATCCTTGCGTCCGTTGCGCTGCCTGCCTATCGCGACTACCTGGTCCGGGCGAAGGTGTCTGAGGTGGTGCTGGCGGCTTCGGCCCCCAAGAGCCTGATCGCCGAAGGGGCAGCGACCCTCGGTGGCATGCCGAGCACCGCATCGGCGGCGATCTCGTCTCAGACATCTCGCTACGTCTTGTCGGTGCGCTACACGTCGATTGCACCGACGACCGGTGTCATCACCGCGACCGCCGACGGCGACGACAACATCGTGGGGTTGACGATCATCCTGACCGGAACCTACGACAACGCGACCGGCGCGATCCAATGGACCTGCGGCGGCTCGATTCCGGCGCGCTTTCGCCCGTCGAGTTGCAAGTGACAGGCGCACGGCGCGCGCATCGCCGCGCGCCAGATCAGTCCGACGCAACGCCGCTGATGTCGGCCTTGCTCTGACTCCAGACGATGCGCCCGAGGCAGTCGGAAACTTCGACGCAGGACAGCGCGCCTCGCCGGCTTTCCTCCTGTGCGTGCCGCATCGCCTCGGCGTAGTCAGTGAACTCGACGATCTTCGAGTCCTCCTCAGACTCGAGATAGACGAGCCAGCGCTCGGGCGGCGGGCGCGGCACCGACAAGGGACGCGGCATGACCTTGAATCGCATGGCAGAAGTCTAGACAACCCTCACCGAAAGGCCAACGCGCACTGTCGGGAAACCGCACCACGGGCACGGCGACTTGGCGTGCTTCATGCGGCTCACTTCGCGCTCTGCCGCTCGCGGATCAAGCGCAATCGCGGCGACGGTTCGACGACGCTGGCATCGAACTGCGTCATCGGCCGAACCGCCGCGAGGATGCGGCGGACGTAGGCGCGGGTCTCGAGGAACGGCGGCACGCCCAGATGACGTTCCACCGCACGTTCGCCGGCGTTGTACGCAGCGGCCACCAGCGCCACATCGCCCTCGAAGTACGCCAGCAGCCAGCGCAGATAGGCGATGCCGCCGCGGACGTTCTGCACCGGATCGAACGCGTTCTTGACACCGAAGCGCTGCGCGGTCTCGGGGATCAACTGCATCAGCCCTTGTGCGTTCTTCGGCGACACCGCAAGCTGGTTGAAATTGGATTCGGCTGCGATAACCGCCAGCACCAGCCGCGGCGACACCTGGTACTGCGGCGCCAGCTTGGTGACGAGATCGAGGATCGGTCGCGGCGCTGTGATCGGCAGCTCAGGCGGCTCCTCCATCACGGGCGTCGGCGCGGCCTCCATCACGACGACGGGATCGCGCATGCACTCCGGGACTTCGGCACCGGGCTCGCCGACCCGCTTCAACATCGCAATGGCCTGCGGCAGACCCTGCGCGGCGGCGGTCTGAAAGAAGTAGGCCGCGAGCGCGTCGTCGCGCTGCACGCCGCGGCCGTTGGCGTACATCCAGCCAAGGTCGAATTGAGACGCGGCATCGCCGAGCTTCGCGGCCTGGCAATAAAGCGCCGCGGCGCGCAGTCCGTCCCTCAACTGGCCATTGCCATGCTCATAGGCGACCGCATCGACGCGGAGTGCCGCGATGCGCGCTTCGGGCGACTCGTCGCTCTGCAGCGAAGTGGCCGCTGCCGGCAAGGCGGCACAACCGGTCGCGAACAGAACGATCGCGGCGCGGCACCCGTCGGCAACCCCGCGCAGTCCCGTCGATTCCGACGGCGCGCCCCACTTCATCCGAGACAGTCGCCTCACGAACACCCGAAACCTCCCACGCTCCGCTTCGATGCGGGCGAACGCGCAGCTTAGCGCTTGTGGCCGACGGCCTCGCGGCGGGCGCGCCAGTCCCAGATGCCGCTGTGCAGCGGATTGACCGCGAGCACGGCCTGGGCCCTTGAATTCACGTTCAGCGCGCGCAGCACCGCCGCCACATGCTCCTTGACGGTCTCGACCGAGAGCTTCAGCTCGCGAGCGATCTGCTTGTTGGTCTGGCCCTGCAGCAACAGAAACAGCACATCGGTCTGGCGCGGGGTCAAGCCGAACGAGGCCGGCGAGCGCTCCGGTCCGAGCGCAGGCCGCGCCGCATCGTTCCAATGACCGTCCCACCCAGCGTCGTCCGACGCCGGCTCGGCTTCGAACCGCTCACCGTTGGGTCTGAGGATGCTCGGCGGGACGTAGACCCCGCCCCCGACGATCAGCCGGACCGCTTCGGCCAGCGCTTCACGGCCCGAATCCGCCGGGATGAAACCGACGGCGCCTTGGTCTAGGGCATGCAACACGTCGGCCTTGCGAACCGACGGCGACACCAGCACCACCGGCACGTCCGGCTGCAACGAGCGCAACTCGGCCATCAGCTGGAACGCCTCGGCATCGGGCAGGCAAGGATCCAGGAAGATCAGATCCCAGGACGGCTCGTCGAGCACTCGGGCCCGGGCCATCGCCGCGCTCGGAACTGCGGCCACCGCCGCGTGGCGACCAAAGGCGTGGATCACGTCGACGACACCCACCAGGGACAGCGGTGTCTCGCCCACCAGCAGAGCTCTCATCCGACAACCTCCCGAAGGGCATCGACGCGTCGTCGCACTCCCATCTCCCCCGCCCGCCGACCCGAACGAAGGCCGCGGGCAGGCATCTCTAAGCAAGCCCTGCACCAGCGTCCGAGCGGTTCCAGCGGCATCTCCAGCACCTCGAGCGAACCCAAAACTGGGAAGAGAGTCGCACTCTACTGCGGGGAAATGGCCTTTCCAAGTGTCCTGTGCGCCAGTTCGAACGCGCGCTCTGCTTCGTTGCGTTGTCAGCGTGGTTTTCCGGCTGATGCAATTTATGCCGCAGGTTGCTCCTACAACTGTCGGCGCTCGCCTACAGCACTTGCCAGCGCAGGCCCACGACCACTGCCGACGCGTTCTGCTACCGCGGCGACACGAAGACAGCGAATATTGCGTATCGCTTCGGTACTCGGGGCGACCTCAAGCGATCCATGAACATCCACCCGTCGATCCCCACGACCCTGCGCCGTCCGGCCGCATGGCCGGCGTGGCCGCGCCGGGGCGGAACGGGTCGAGCGACGAACGAAGGGCGATGGCAGCCCCGCGCTTCCCAACGCCACGTCGACTGGCCGCTGCTCGCGTTCTGGGTCGGCTATCTGACGATCTTCGGCGGAAGCGTCTGGCTGTTCGTGCCCTGACAGCCGTACGGCCGGCTCAACTCCAGACCTCGCGAGCCGTCTCGACGACCCGCTCGAGCTTGCGCCACTGATCGTCCTGCGACAGGGCGTTGCCATGGTGCGTGCTGGAAAACCCGCACTGCGGCGACAGGCACAGCCGATCCAGCGGTACGAACTGGGCCGCTTCATCGATGCGGCGCTTCAACGCATCCTTCGATTCCAGGTCGCCCAGCTTGGTGGTGACCAGGCCGAGCACGACCTTCTTGTCCTTCGCGCCGCTGCGCTGCAGGGCGCGGAGGGGCTCGAAGCCGCCCGCCCGCACGCTGTCGAACTCCATGAAGTAGCCGTCGACGTCGGTCGAGAACATTGCCTCGACGACCGGGTCGTAGCCGCCCTCGGCCACCCAGGCACTCTTGAAGTTGCCGCGGCAGGTGTGGATCGTGATGCGCATGTCCTGCGGACGATCACGGATCGCCGCGTTGATCGCATCGGCGTAGGCCTGCGGCAGCGCGTCGGGGTCATCGCCGTTGGCAAGACAGTTGGCGCGGATGCGCGGATCGCAGAGGTACGCGAAGGTGATGTCGTCGAGCTGCAAGTAGCGGCAACCGGCATCGGCGAGATGGCGGATCGCGGCGCGGTAGGCGGCCGCGACGTCGGTCCAGAAATCAGCGAGATCCGGGTAGATCTCCTTCGAGATCGCCGCCCGCCCGCCGCGCAGATGCAGCATCGACGGCGAGGGGATCGTCATCTTCGCCGTCTTCGTCGTCGCCGATCGCAGGAACGCGAAGTGGTCGGCCATGATCGGCCCGCTGCAGCCGATGCGGCCGGTCACGGTCGCGATCGGCGGCTGCTCGCTCTGGCCTTCGATCTTGAACTTCGGGCCGGGGTTCTCGCGCAACGTGACGCCGTCGAGGCAGGCCAGAAAGTCGAGGTGCCACCAGTCACGTCGGAATTCGCCGTCGGTGATGCTCTCGAGGCCGACGGCTTCCTGCCGCTTGACGGCCTCGACGATGGCGCGGTCCTCGGTCTGCCGCAGCTCGGCGGCGTCCAGCGTACCCGCCTTGAAACGCTGGCGGGCGTCGGCGAGCCATTCGGGACGCAGAAGGCTGCCGACTTGATCGGCACGGTACGGGGCATTCATCGCAAGGGACCTCGGAGGCAGACGAAAGTCCCACGATAACGCCGATGGCGCGCCCCGTCGGCATGCCTCCACCCGGCGAAGGGGCGTGGCGTTTGCACGCTCCTCCGTTCGCGTGGACACCCGACTGCGAGCGACGGTGAAGGGTCTCCGCTAGTATTTCAGATCGACGACTCAGACCTGAGGCGGTATCGGGTGCCACGTCGCACCGATGCCGCTGAAGCGGAAACAACAAGATGAGAATTGGACCAGTCGCACTCGTTGCGGCGCTTGTGAGCGGCTGCGCCAGCGCTCCGCCCCCCGCACCCACCGTGGTCCGCGCTCGCGCACCGGCGAACTACGAAAACGCGATCACCAACTTCTTCGATCTGACGATCAAGGGGCCCCAGCCGAATCGCGTCCTCAACATCGGCAAGCCGGAGCCCGGCGGTTGCCCGGTCGGCGGCCAGGCCACTTCCGCGTACGGCTGGGTCGTCCCGGTGCAGTACGCCACTCGCGCCGGTGCGCTGACCGGCGCGGACGCCGGGATCAACGTGAAGGGCAAGGAGTACTACTTCTGGTTCCGCCAGGACACGATCTACGGCGTCACGACGCGCATGGAGCTGTGTCCCTGAGACGGCGATCGCGGCCGTCCATGAACGGCCGCTGAGGGATCGACGACGACTCAGCCGTCGTGCTTGTTTCCCTTGCCATGGCCGTTGCCGTGGCCTCGCCCGTGCCCTTTTCCGGGATGGTCGTCATAGCCGCGGCGCGGCCCATGGCCCGCATCGCGGTGCTCGTGCTCCCAGCGCTCGCGCACCCAGCGCTCCTGAACGAAATAGACCGGCTGATTGCAGGCGTTGTAGCGGCCGCAATACGCACGCCAGTTGCGCTGGTGGCCAGACGGAACATACAGGTAGATCGGCTGGCGCTGCACGACCACGCGCGGCGGCGCGATGACGACCGGCTGGGCGTAGACAAGCGGTGGCGGGGCGACGTTGCCGATGTCGACGCGTCCGTAGACGCCTGGTTGGTTGATGCCGATCGAAACGCCGACGTTGGGCGCTGCAACAGCCGGCGCGACCGCGCAGGCGATCAGCGCAAGGATGGCGATCTTCTTCATGTGTTCACTCCGATGAGGCATGGCCTGGAACCTACAACGTCCGGGGCACGCGGCCCGCGGACAGGGACGGCCCTGGTTATGCCCTGCGAGGAAGCCGCGTGACCGTCTGGAATCGTCTGGCTGCGCGAGGAAGACGATTCCGTCACGCTTATGTTCAAGCAGGGCCGACCTGAGGCCGGAGTCACCGCGGCGGCCGTGAAGGCGATGCGACGGCGGCGGTCGCTCAGCTCGGAAAAACCGCGACGCGCGCTCAGCCTGGAGTCGCTAGCTGCCGCTCGGACCCAGAACGTTCGACCGCGCCGCGGCCAATGCCTCGCGCAGGACCGGCAGCGTGCCGATGTGATTGGCCAGCAGCAGCACCAGCCGGGCGTTCAGGTCGTGGCTCTGCGCCGTGCTCAGGTCGCGATGCGCCTCGATCAGCGCCTCGTAGAAGTCGTCGGCGTTGTCGAGGTTGAAGTCGGTATTGAGCATCGATTCGCCTCCGCCTTCAGGGCCGGGCCGTCGCGGTGTCGAGGGCAGCGCGCACGCCTGCAACTCCGGCGCCGCGCCAGCGTGCGCAGATGTGATGGTCGGGACGGATCAGGTAAGCCGTGCCCGGCCGCGCGTCGTAGCGCTGGGTCGCGAGCCCTTCGATATCACGCAGGCCGGCCGCGCCACCGATCATGACGGTCCGCCATGCCTTCGAATCGGCCCAGCCCGGTGCCTCGCCGAACCACAGCAGCGTGAAGTCGGGCCCGAGTTCGCGCAGCAGCCAGGTCGGCCCGTCCGCGCCGACCAGCGGCGCATCGCCGGCGACGGCACCCGGAACGAGGTCGCCGTTGAACGCATCGACGTCCGGCGTGTTCAGGCCGGTCGCCGGCAATGTCGCCGCGGTCGACAACCTGCCGCTGTTGACGAGGCGGCGCGCGAACGGATGCTCACGGGCCAGCCCCAGCACCGCGTCGCGGAACAGCCGGCTGATCTCGCTCTTCGGCGTGATGAAGTCGGTCGCGCGCGTGCTGCAGCGGATGTTCTCGTCGGCCGCGAACTCGCGCTCGTCCGCATAGCTTTCGAGCAGTGCATCGGGCGCGTCGCCGCGGACCACGAGCGCGAGCTTCCATGCCAGGTTTTCGGCATCCTGCACGCCAGAGTTGGCGCCGCGCGCACCGAACGGCGAGACGCCGTGCGCCGAGTCGCCCGCGAACAGCACGCGGCCGTGTCGGAAGCGCTCCATCCGCATGCAGGCGAAGGTGTAGACGCTGGCCCACTCGAGCGTGAAATCGACATCCTTCGCGGGCGACGCCGCCAGCAAGGCGCGCACGCGCGGCACGATGTTCTCCGGCTTCCTCTCCTTGACCGGATCGGCGTCCCAGCCGAGCTGGAAGTCGACCCGCCAGACGTTGTCGGGCTGGCGGTGCAGCAGCACGCTCTGGTTCGGATGGAACGGCGGATCGAACCAGAACCAGCGCTCGGTCGCGCCGCCCGGCAGCAGCTCGGCGGAAGTCCGGATGTCGGCGATCAGGAAGCGGTCCTGGAACACCCGCCCCTTGCTTTCAAGCCCCAGCAACGTGCGCATCGCGGAACGCGAGCCGTCACAGGCGACGACACGGCCGGCGCGCAGCCGATATCGGCCGTCCGGCGTGTCGATTTCGAGCTCGACGTCCGCATCGGTCTGACGCAGACCGACGATGCGGTTCTTCCAGCGGATCTCGATGTTCTGCAACTGGAGTGCACGCTCGGCCAGGAACCCCTCGACGTAGTACTGCTGCAGGTTGATGAACGCGGGCCGGGAGTGCCCCGGCTCCGGCGTCAGATCGAACCGGTAGAGCGCTTCGTCCTTGAAGAAGACCTTGCCGACGCTCCACGAGACGCCTTTGTCGACCATCCGATCGCCGCAGCCGAGCCGATCGAAGATCTCCAAGGTGCGCTTGGCGAAACAGATCGCGCGCGAGCCGCTCGACAGCCGGTGGTCGTCGTCGAGCACGACCACCCGGATGCCACGTTGCGCCAGATCGATCGCGAGGGCCAGCCCGACCGGGCCGGCGCCGACGACCACGACGTCATGGAATGACGGCTCGCTCGCCTGCTGGTCGGGCGAGCGGCAATAGGCGAACTCGAGCGCCTGAAAGTCGCGATCGACGACAGGGCTGGCAGCCATCGAATGACCCGGTCGTCGACGTTCCGGCGTTCGAAGGTCAGGCTTCGAGCGATTCCCACATCGCCTTGTCGCGCTCGGCGGTCCAGATGCGCGGATCCGGATGGGCCGTCGCCTCGTCGAGCGCACGCGTGACGTCGAACGGCATGCAGTGGTCGAAGATCACCCACTGGCCGTACTTCGGCTTCAGGTTCGCGTGCGTCTCCTTGTAGATCGCGCGCAGGTCCTTGCCCTGGGCGGCGCCGGCCTTCACGCTCGCGTAGAGGTCGCTGACGAACGAGCGCGTCCCGGCCAGGCCGCGCTGCACCATCTCGGGCGTCGTCAGCGCCGCGCCGCGACCCGGCACCAGCGCCACGGGCTCGAGGGCGGCGATGTTGTCGAGCGTCTTCGGCCAGTCGCCGAAGTAGGCATCGCCCGCATATGGCGTCGCGTCGAACTCGACGAGGTCGCCGCTGAACAGGATCTTCTGCGCCGGCAGCCAGGCCACCGTGTCGCCCTTCGTGTGCCCGCGGCCGAGCTGGATCAGGCGCACCTCGAGCTTGCCGAGCCAGAGCGTCATCTCGCCCTTGAAGGTCATCGTCGGCCAGGTCAGCCCGGGGATCGTCTCGACTGCCTGGAACAGGCGCGGAAAGCGCTCGATCTCGCTCTTCATGTCCTGCGCGCCGCGTTCGACGATCAGGTCGTAGGTGTCCTGGCTCGCGATGATTTCCTGCGGGCGGTAGGCGCTGGCGCCGAGCACGCGGACCGCGTGGTAATGGCTCATCAGCACGTACTTGATGGGCAGGTCGGTGACGGTGCGGATGTGGCGGATCACGTCCTCGGCCATCACGGGCGTGGCCTGCGTGTCGATCACCATCACCGCGTCGTCCCCGACGATCACGCCGGTGTTCGGGTCGCCCTCGGCGGTGTACGCATAGGCGTTGTCCGAGAGCTTCGTGAAAGTGACCTTCTTTTCCTGAAGATCGGCCTGGGAGGCAAAGGCTTTGCTCATGGGAGCTCCAGATGGCGGTGACCGGACCCTGACGGCAGGGCAGTCATCGAATATAGCGAGTCGACGGATCGCCGCGATGTGCCGAGGCGCCCGCGGCGACTCCTCAGCAGCAGCGCAACACCATCCGGCCGTTGATCGCGCCACGCTGCATCCGCTCGAACACGCTGTTGACGTCGGCGAGCGGCACCTCCTCGATGCGGCAACGCAGCTTGCCGGCGACCGCCAGGTCGAGCGTCGCGCGCAGGTCGTCGCGCGTGCCGACCGCGGCGCTGACGATCCGGATCTCGCTGCCGACCAGCGCGAGCGCCTGGAACGCCAGCGGCTCGGCCGGCAGGCCGACCACGGCCAGCGTGCCGGCCGGGCGCAGGCAGCGCAACGCCATGTCGTAGGCCGCCTTCGCGGCCGACGTCACGACGGCGACATGCATGCCGCCGAGCTTGCGCACCGCCTTCACGGTGTCGGCATCGGTGACGTCGAAGGTCGATGCAGCGCCGAGCTCGCGGGCGAGCGCGAGCTTGTCGGCGCTGACGTCGAAGCCGTGGACCTCGGCGCCGAACGCTGCCGCGATCTGCACCGCGACGTGGCCGAGGCCGCCGACGCCGAACACCGCGACCCGCTGACCGGGCCCGACGCCGGCGTTGCGCAGCGCCCGGTAGACGGTGACGCCGGCGCAGAACAGCGGTGCCGCCTCGGCCGAGTCGAGCGAGTCCGGAATCTTCAGCGCATGGCTCGCCTTCGCGCGCATGAATTCGGCGAAGCCGCCGTCGACCATCATGCCGGTGACGATGCCCTTGCGGCACAGGTTCTCGAGGCCCTCGCGACACTGCTCACAGACGCCGCAGGCCCAGTGCAGCCAGGCCACGCCGACTCTGTCACCGACCTGCAGGTGCTCGACCGCCGCACCTTTCGCGACGACCTTGCCGACGACTTCGTGGCCCGGGATCACGCGCGCCTTCGTCGCCGCGCGAAAGCCCGCCAGGTCGCCGTGCGCGATGTGCAGATCGGAATGGCAGACCCCGCACGCCTCGACCTGGACCAGCACCTCGTCGGCCTCCGGCACCGGCGTCGGCACGTCCTCGATGCGCAGCGGCTGGCCGAAGTCGGGAAGGATGGCGGCTTTCATGCGGACGGCGGGGAGCGGAACACCGGCGCATTCTGCCCGCCCGCGGCAGACGGCGGCGCTGCGATGAGATCAACGACGCTCGCGCGTTCGCCGCGACGAAAGGGCGCCACGATGCCCATGACAAGCACGTCGGCCGGCGCACGCAGCGATGCCGCGCATCGTCATGGTCGCCGCATTACCATCGCCGTTTTCCGGGACTCGTCGAGATGAACGCATGCGCATCCACCCATCCCGCCGTCAGGCGCTCACGGCACTCGGCGCGGCCGGGTTCACGGTGATGACCGGCTGTGCCACCGGACGCGGCAAGTCCTCGGCGCTGACCATGGCGCTGGCGCCGACCGGCCGCCTGCGCGCCTGCATCAACCTCGGCAACGCGGTGCTCGCGCGCCGCGATGCGGCCAGCGGACAACCGGCCGGCGTCTCGGTCGACCTGGCGCGTGCGCTCGCCGATCAGCTCGGCGTCGAGACCGAGTTCGTCGTCGTCGACGCGGCGATGAAGTCGGTGCAGGCGGTGCGAGCCGGCCAGGCCGACATCGGCTTCTTCGCGATCGATCCGAGCCGCAGCGAAGGCCTGCGCTTCACCGCGCCGTACGTGCTGATCGAAGGGGCCTACCTGGTTCGCCGCGACTCGCCGCTCACCGACAACGCGCAGGTCGATCGCGCCGGCCACAAGGTCATGGTCGCCAAGGGCAGCGCCTACGACCTCTTCCTGACGCGCGAGCTGAAGGCGGCCGAGTTGGTGCGCACGGTGCGCTCGCAGGACGTCGTCGACCAGTTCCTGGCCCAAGGCACCGAGGTCGCCGGCGCCGTCAAGCAGCAGCTCGAGCTCGATGCCGCGCGTTTGCCGAACGTGCGTCTGCTGCCGGGTCGCTTCATGGTCATCGAACAAGCGATGGGGCTGCCGGCCGAGCGCG
>JBDSAB010000461.1:0-9194 GCA_039922395.1 Caldimonas sp. | reverse complement strand
GTAGCGGCCTCGATGCGCGTTAGGCCGAGTTGGGAAGGTGCTAGACATAAAGAATCCTCTGATAAGAATTGGTCGGGACTGGCTGCGAACGGCGACAGAGTGTGGGCGACGGCGCAAAATCACCGCTGGTCTGCGGCTTCAAAAAGTCTCGCCTTCGCAGAGTTCGGACGCCGAATCAGTGATGGGGACGCCGCCAAGCGTCGGCATTCAAATGCAGCCTACTTCTGCCCAGAACGATCGCCATGCGTTGCTGCTGAGGGCGAGCAACAAGCGAAGTACGTGCCAGTAGGCGGCTGACGGGAAAAAACTAATGTGTCCCAGCTAGTTGCGAGAGACTGCCTCCTGGGATGATCGTTGTCTAAACCTGTGGTGTAAAGCTACCCGACGACGGAACGGCCTGAGTGAAAACGCCTACATGGGCGCCTCCCGACGTTGGAGCAAGCCGCGACCTGTGCCAACCGCATACCAGGGGCGAAACTGGTGGAGTTGCAAGGCGTCGACCACATTCCTTGGGGAGACGACGCCGACCGCATTGCCGACGAGGTCGAAGATTTCCTTACCGGTGCAAAGCGCGGTGCCGAGCCTGACCGTGTCCTAGCAACCGTGTTGTTTAGCGACATCGTCGGAGCGACTGAGAAAGCTGCGAGCCTTGGCAATAGAAGATGGCACGACCTTCTCGATAGCCACCACGCGTTGATTCGTAGCGAGCTGTTGCGCTTCCGCGGACGCGAAATCGACAACGCGGGAGACGGCTTCCTCGCCACGTTTGACGGTCCCGCGCGCGACGAAGCCGCTGCCACCCGCCGTTCACTTTGTCCACCAATACCAGAGTGCAATTGCCACGCTGATCCAGATAGCCGGGTCCGGTTCTTCGTGGTGCAGCATCGAACCAGTCGCTCCGATTCGCATGCCGATCGCCAGTGGCGGCGCAACGGCCATACCGCGCAGTCGCACTCCTGCCACGAACGGACGGTCGTCGATTCAGGCTTCCAGCGGCAAGCTTCAGACTGGGTCCCGTCGCTCAAGAGTCGGCGGCCGAATGACAGTAGTTCAGAAGTCAGCATTTACCCATAGCGCACCAGGGCAGGGGATTTGAATTGCATCCGATCAATCTTGGGTGACGTATTCTGCGCACATGAGGAGGGCCGAGGCACAAGACAGACGACGGCGCAATACAGCGGGCGGCGCCCGCCTGTCGCGCCGCCTCGTCACCTTGCTGCTTCTGGTCGCCCTCCCGCTTTTCGGACTGTCCGGCGTGCTGGCGCAGTTGCTCGGCACGACCCATGTTCACCGGCCGGCAACCATTCACGTGAATGCGCTCGAGGGCTGGCAGGATTTCCGCCGCATCGCTGGCAGCCCGGTCTCTCGCGTTACTCACAGCCATGCTTTCTGGCAGAAGCACCAGCATGGCGTCGCCGATAAGACCGTTGTCGCCCTCGGCGTGGAAAGGCAGGAGTCGGCGCAGGGAGACGCGGCGACTTCGCTCTCAGCTGCGACCGCACTTCATGCCCCGGCTCGGCGGCCTTTTGATCTCCAGGCTGGGTCCGCGTCGTCGGTGCGTTGGCCACTTGATCCGCCCGAATTGATCAAGAACGTGGCCCTCGCGCCACCCGAACGGCCGCCGAGGGCCTAGCTAGTTCGGCTCGCAGCCCTTGCGGGCTCGCCGCGCGGCCCGCAGGGCTCGCAGCGGCAACCATCTTCGGTCAGCGAAAGCGCTGCCCGGCTCAACGCTTCCGGCCTACCCGTAGTTCGCGCGCGGGCGCGCGTCGCGCGACCGCATCCCGACAGCAGGCCTAGTTCAGGAACTCCCAATGCGACACACGTACGGGCGCACTTTTGCCCACCCGCTCTCTCGGTCGACAGCCTCTTCGCGTGCATGCGCGGCCTCGATCTGCCTCCTTGTTGGCCCGGCGGTACAGGCCGGTGGCGAACAAGTTCTCGAGAAAGTCGAGATCACCGGCACCACCGCCAACCTCATCGGCGTCGCCGACTCTGCCAACGTCGGCACCGTGACCAAGAAGCAGCTCGAAGCCCGCACCGTCTATCGCCCGGGCGAGCTCCTCGAGAGCACGCCGGGGTTGATCGTCAGCCAGCACAGCGGCGAGGGCAAGGCCAACCAGTTCTACCTGCGCGGCTTCAACCTCGACCACGGCACCGACCTGCGCACCACGGTCGACGGCATGGTCGTCAATCAGCGCTCGCACGGGCACGGCCAGGGTTGGACCGACCTCAACTTCATCATTCCGGAGCTGGCAGTCGGCCTGCAATACCGAAAGGGCGCTTACTACGCGAGCGAAGGCGATCTCTCGTCGGCTGGCGCGGTGAGTTTGAACTACGCGAATTCGCTGCCGCGAGGGATCGGGAGCGTTGCGCTCGGGGAGAACGGCTACCGTCGGGCCGTCATCGCCAACTCGAACCGCCTGGGCTCCGGCGAGTTCCTGTACGCGCTCGAGAGCCTGCACAACGACGGCCCGTTCGAGAACCCGGACGACTACCGCAAGGTCAATGCCGTGCTTCGCTACAGCCAGGGTGACCCTGCAAACGGGTTCAATGTCAGCGGCATGCTCTACCGTGCCAAGTGGAACGCTACCGACCAGATCGCCCAGCGCGCGATCGACAGCGGCCTCATCCGCAACCGCTTCGACGCCATCGACACCACCGACGGCGGCAGCGCGCATCGCTACAGCCTCTCGGGGGAGTGGCATCGCAGCACGGAGGCTGGCATGACAAAAGTCAACGCCTACGCCATCGGCTGGCAGCTCAAGCTGTTCTCGAACTTCACGTACTTTCTCGACGACCCGGTCAATGGCGACCAGTTCAGCCAGCCCGACCGGCGCACGACCAGCGCGGTCAATGCCAGCCACACGTTCAGAACCCCGTTTGCCGGCCGCGACTCGGAAACGACGGTCGGCATCCAGCTCCAAAACGACAACATCTTCAATTCGCTGAACAGCACCCGAGCCCGGGAACGGGTATCGACGACGCGGGCTGACCACATCGTCGAGAGCAGCGTCGGTGTCCATATCGAGAACGCCACGCGCTGGACCGATTGGTTCCGAACCGTCGCTGGGCTGCGCGCCGATCGCTACCGCTTCAAGGTGGAGAGCGACAACCCGGCCAACTCCGGCAAGGCCTCCGACAGCATCGTCAACCCGAAGCTGAACCTGATTCTCGGGCCCTGGGCGAAGACCGAGTACTACGTCAACATGGGCGGCGGCTTTCACAGCAACGACGCCCGGGGCACGACCATCACGGTCGACCCGAAGTCGGGCAGCCCGGTCGACAAGGTCTCGGCGCTGGTCCGCTCGAAGGCGTACGAGGTGGGACTTCGCACAACGCTGGTCCCCGGGCTGCAGTCGTCCCTCTCGGTGTACCGCCTGGATTTCGATTCGGAGCTGCTCTTCGTAGGCGACGCCGGCGGCACCGAAGCGAGCCGGCCGAGCCGGCGCACCGGCTTCGAGTTTGCAAACTACTACCAGCTCAACGACTGGCTGACGGTCGATGCCGACATCGCCTTCGCGCGGGCGCGGTTCAAGGACGCCGGCGCGGCCGGCAGCCGCATTCCGGGGTCGGTCGAGGGCGTCGCCTCGTTCGCCGTGTCCGTCGACAACGTCGGTCCGTACTTCGGCTCCCTGCAGTTCCGCTACTTTGGGCCTCGCCCGCTGATCGAGGACAACAGCGTCCGTTCGAAGAGCACCGCCATCTTCAACGGTCGGATCGGCTACAAGTTCAGCAAGGACATGCGGATCGAGCTCGAGGCCTTCAATCTGTTTAATCGAAAGTCCTCGGCCATCGATTACTTCTATACATCCCGACTGCCGGGCGAAGCGGCCGCGGGCGTCAACGACATTCACTTTCATCCGATTGAATCGCGGTCGTTCCGCGTTTCGTTCAGCGCCGACTTCTAGGACTTCCACACGGGAGCGCAGTCCGCGTCGACGTCGTTCGTGAACTTGACCGGAAGAAGCTCGCGGCGGGCGCCGTCGATCCGCGTGGCCGTGAGCTTGCCTCCAGGCGCAGCCGGTGTCTAGCCCAGCAGATCCGGCCTGCGGCCGAGACCGATGAGTTGGTCGAGTTCGTCGGCGAGCTGTGCTTCGTGTCCTTCAGCGGCTAGCGAGCACGAGCAGGCCGACCATCGTCTTGCAGGCTTCGCGCTCCGGTACGCTTGCCGCCAGTCGTTCCAGGTACGTTTGTAAGCCTCACGAGGGAACGCTGCGTCGCGCAGTACCCAACGCGCGAACGCGCCGGGCTTGCGCCGCAGTGCGGCCACCAAGTGACGGTAGTCGATGCTCTTGGCGGGGCGCGTGCCATCCTGACGCGTCGCTCGATCGCGACGCAGCACGCATTGCCCACCCAGCCAGCACTCGATGTGCTGGGCATATGCGCACCATCAGCGATGGCCGATCAACTGCTCTCTTGACCCGGAAGCTGCGTACTTGCTGACGCGCGCCGGCCGGAAGTTCCTCATACTCGGCGGTGCGTAGAGTCGGCAGCGCCTTTTTGCAAGTGCAGATCACCAATGCCTGCCGCGCCCGCCGCTCAGCTGTCCGGCCGTTCGCCAAGGCTCATCTCCAATAGTTCGTTTTGCTGTCTTGCAGATCCTCACCGTGCGCGAGGCTGTGAACAAGGCGAGTCGCTAGAACGTCACCCGCACTCCCGCTTTCACCGCCCTTCCCGGCAGCGGTGACAAACCGCGGATGGTCTCGATGGTCGATGCGTTATAGGCCAGCCGGTCACCGAGGTTGAGGCCCTTGACGAACACATAGGCGTCGCTGCCGAACAGAGTGAGGAGGCGACTGAGCGCGACGTTGAAGACCGTGTAGCCGGCCGTCGCCGTGTCGTAAGACGGCACCCGGTTTTGCCGGTTCACGTACTCGACCTCGGCGCGACCGAGCCAGCGACTTTCACGACGCTCGCTGATCGACCCGGACGGTCTCAGAGATTGCGCTGGCTCGGCGCTAGAAACTGCGCTTGACCTCCACGTTGATCTGCACCTTGCGCATCGACGCTTCGCGGTCGATCGGGTAGGCGACGTCGACGTGCACGACGCTGCCGAACGCCGATCGGCTGTTGCCGAGGCGCAGGCCCACGCCGACATCGCGCAGGACGGCGTCCTGCCGTGCGCCCGACGCGAGAACAGGCACCGGCACGAGGTTGTCACCCCAGACGCGGCCCATGTCGTAGAACACCGCGCCGCCGACGTTGAAGAGGCGGAACGGATACCAGTTCGTGAACCAGCGCTCTTCGGCCGTGAACAGCCACCGCCCCTGCCCCGTCCGGAACTTGTATGGATAGCCGCGCAACCCGTTGTCGCCACCGAGCGTGAGCTGCGAGTCGATGTCGAGGTGGATCCCGCGATCCGCCGACACGCCGACGAACAGGCTGCGACGCGGTGAGTGGCGCCAGTAGTAGCGTGCCGCGGCGCTCATCGTCGTGTCGGCCAGCGCACCGCTCTCAAGGCGACCAGCCGCGCCCGCGCTCAACAGGATCGTCTGCCGCGCGTCGGGCTCGAAGCCCTTCGTCAGCCGGGTATCGAACACCAGCGCGTTGCGGTCGGAGCCGAGAGCCGTTGTCGCCAGGCCGAGCCGGAAGCGCGCCTGCCATCCGAGCGCGATGTCCTCGGTGCGGTCGATCTGGTCCTGATTGCGCGTTTCGCGAAAGTCATCCTCGACGAGCTGGAGACCGAACCACGGGTAGATCAACGTCCGGTCCCTGGGCAGCGGGCTGCCGGGAACCGATCCGGGCGACGCGGTGGCACGCCGCTCGTCGACCGTCACGCCCGTGGTCCAGCGCGTGACCCAACCATCGCGCAACCCGGCGGAGCGCCCGACATAAGCGCTGGCGAAGCGTTCGTGGGTCACGAATCGGTCGACCTCGCGACCGTCGTCATACACCGCATCGACGCGCCGTTCGTTGCGCCAGGCGACGCCCGACGCCCAGCGAGTGTCGAGCGCGTAAAACGGGCGCTCGAGGCTGGCGGTCTGGGCCCGACCATCGCTGTTCAACGCGTATTGCGCGTCGACCTGCCAGCGGCTGCCCGCAAGGTTCGGGTCGCTGTAGGCCAGCAGTTTCGAGTCGCGCTCGAGGCCCGACTTGAACAGCAGACCGAACCGCGCACCGGTCCCGAACAGGTTGTGCTCCTCGATGCCGATCCCGCCGGTGTTGCGGCCGCCCTTGCGACCGAACTGGATTTGGGGCTGCAGGGTCCAGGTATCCTGCGTGACCACCTCGATGTCGACCACGCCGTCGCGGTAACCGACCGGCCGGATGCTGGCATCGCGCAGGTAGGGCTTGCCGCGCAAGATGCGCTCCGACTCCTGTAGCAGGCGGCCATCGAAACGATCGCCCGCACCGAACAGCAGCTGTGCGCCGAGCGTCGATTCGCGCGTCACGATGTGGATCCGGTTCGCGACCCGGAACAGGGTCGTGTCCTCTGCGGGAATCGTCTCGTCGAAGACGTTCAGGCGCCGGTGCAGCACCGAACCGATGATCGCGCCGCTGGCTTCGAGCGTTGCATCGTCGGGCAGGCCGGACGCCCGGGGCAAGGGGCGCTCGTCCACTCGCGATGCCGCGCTGGGAAGGACTTCGGCCGAGGACGATTGCCACAGCGACCATAGGACGGTGGCCGCGAGAATCCCACTTGAACATCGCACCGTCGATTTCCTCTCGAAGCTGACCATGGACCAAAGTCGGGATCACCGCACGCGTCAGCCGAGTCCGACCCTATGACGACGGGATTGCAGCGCAGAGTCGCGCCACCCCTGCGATCAGTCGAGCAGCGAAGGACTCCCCCCACCGATCGCGACGGCCCTTCGCGAAGTCGCCGCTGCTCGCCACGAATCGGCGGCGAGCGCGCAGAGCCAGGAGACGAGCGCGCAGATCCACGCCGTCCACAGAGTGTGGCTCATGAAATGCGCGCCACGAATCTGTTGCGCGCTACCGAGGGTGAAGCCTGCCAGAAGCGAAGCGAGTAGCCACAACCACGCGATGCGCGGAGCGCGGTCGCGGAACACGAAATAGCCGCCGACGAACGCGAAGCCGGCAGAGGCGTGTCCGGCCGGGAAGCAATGGCCGGGACCCCCGTCACCTCCGGGCGTCGACGCCCAGTGCGAGACCAGGCGAGCCACGCCCCCAAAGTCGGTGAGATGCCAGGGGCAACTGGTGACGGTAAAGGCCTTTAGCAACGTGATGGTCAGGACCACCAGCAGCGGCGTGATCGCCAGCTGCAGGCGCTCGAACGTCGCGAGCCGGACGAGTGGGCCGCTCGGGAACCAGACGCCGATGCAGAGCCAGCTGACGACGGCCCAAGAGACGATGAACCCGCCCGTATGGAAGCCGGCGGTCAGGATCCACGCGTTTCGAAGCGGAAACCCATCGGGACCGCCGAACCATCGCGCCATCGGCAAGTCCAAGCCGGTGGCATCCCAGGCCGTAAGAGCGACGAGAGCCGCCAACAACAGCATCGGCACGGAGAAGGAGTGCCGCTTCATGCGGAGAAGATGGTAGGCAGGCTGGATTAAGCAATCCTTAAAAGCCGCCGGCTCGATGCGAGTGGCGTCTTCGCAGCGCCGGTGTGTGGCCGGGTCGGGGCTATTCTGGCTCGCGCCAGCGCAGCGATGAATTTATTCCTCAGCATGCGTGAGAGGGCGTGTCGAGCGAGGCAATTCCCCTATAGGCTGATCGCGATCCGCAGGTCTTTCACACACCGTGTTGATCACGCCAACCCGTGCGATGAGCGCATAGTGAGCCCAATGACGCGCACCTGCTACAAGCTACCCAGTCGTCGAGTCACCTTCCCAGGCGACTTGCCATGACGACGACCCACGGCGCCGGGGCCATCGTGGCGGACCGCAAACAGCATTTCTTGCTCGTGCGGGCTCTCGGTTTCGGGCTGGTTGCCGTTCTCTTAATCCTGGTGTTTGCGTCGCTCGCGGGCGAGATGCGCGAAGGCGACACGCGTGCCTTCGACATGGCGCTCCTGGGCGCCTCCCAATCCTTGCGCGCAGCCAATCCCTGGGTTTCCGAGGTGATGCGCGATTTCAGCGGTCTTGGTAGCACCGTTGTGCTGACCCTGTTCACCGGGATCACGGTGGGTTACCTGGCGCTGGTCTCGACACGGACCAGCGCGTTCCTTGTTGTCGCTTCGGCGATCTCAGGGTCGATCTGCGTCAGCGCGTTCAAGGCAGCATTCGGCCGGGCACGTCCCGAGACCGCCTACGCCGAATTTGTGGCCACCGGCCTGAGCTTTCCCAGCGGTCACGCCACCATGTCGGCCGTCGTCTTCCTGACCCTGGGCACCCTGGTGGCGAGCACACGAACTCTGTGGATCGAACGGACTTACATCGTGTGCGCAGCAGCATTCATGACCGTGCTCGTCGGCGTGAGCCGGATCGCACTCGGCGTGCATTGGGCGACCGACGTGATCGGTGGCTGGGCCTTCGGAAGCGCATGGGCGATCGCGTGGTTGCTGATGGCCGGTTTTCTCGATCGACGACACCTTCGGCTCGAAGGCGAAGGATCGCCCAAACGGAAGTGATCGAGGGGTGACCGACCTCCGCACGCTGCGATCAACTGATTCCATCCCCATCGGTTCTCAGCCAAGTTCCTACCAACGCGATCAGCGCCACCAGACTGAAGCCCGCACCGGCGTGAAAGGTCCAGGAGGCCCCCAAGCGGTCCCACAGCAGGCCGGCGATGGCGCTCGCTGCCAGCAGCGCCACACCGCTCACCAGATTGAAGAACCCGAACGCCGTGCCGCGCAGGTCGGCCGGCGCAGTATCGGCCACCATCGCAGCCAGCAAGCCCTGCGTCATGCCCATGTGCACACCCCACAAGGTGACGCCGACGAGCAGCGTCGCCCACCCTCGGCCGCTGGCAATGACCAAGTCCGCAGCGACCAACACCGCCAGACCGAGGGCAAGCATTTTGCGATGGCTCACCCGATCCGACAGCTTGCCGAACGGATAGGCCGTGAGTGAATAGACGAGGCCCATCGCGACCATCACCAACGGCACCAGCGCTATGGGAATGCCGTTCTGCAGCGCGCGCAGCACCAGGAAGGCCTCGCTGAAACGCGCAAGCGTGAACACGGCGCCGATCAGCACCACCGACCAATAGGCCGAGCTCAGACGCGCCAGGTTGTCGCGACGGATGGGGTTGCTGCGCCGCTGCCCCTCCATGCGCTCAGGCTCGCG
>JBDSAB010000460.1:0-8184 GCA_039922395.1 Caldimonas sp. | reverse complement strand
CATGACCTTGAGCTGACCCAGGCTCAGGTGTCCACGCTGGCTCAGGCGCCAGGCGGGGCCGTGGGTGCGGAAGATGTCGGCGACCTCCAGGGCGGGGTTCGCCACAGTCCTACGAAGGCGTCAGGGTCTCCAGCGGGCTGACCACCTCCCGCAGCACCTGCGTGGCCACGTGCGTATAGAGCGACGTGGTCTCCAGCTTCTTGTGGCCCAACATGACCTGAATCACGCGGATGTCGACCTTCCGCTCCAGAAGGTGGGTAGCAAAGCTGTGACGCAGGGTGTGCATCGAGACGCGCTTGTCGATCAGCGCCATGTTGGCAGCCGCACAGATGGCGCGGTTGAGTTGGCGCACGGTCAACGGGTCCATGGGATCGAGCCCCGGGAACAGCCATCCGTTGGTCAGGATCTTCCCCTGGGCGTGGGCGGTACGCCACCAATTGCGCAGCCGTTGCAGCAGCAACGGCGAGAGCATCGCGTAGCGGTCCTTGCGGCCCTTGCCTTGCTCGACGCGCAGCGTCATGCGCTGACTGTCGATGTCGGTGACCTTCAGGCCGATGACCTCGCTCGCGCGCAGACCGGTGCCGTAGGCCAGCGACAGCGCGGTGTGGTGCTTTAAGTTCGTGACCGCAGCGAGCAGCCGAGCGACTTCATCCTGGCTGAGCACCACCGGCAGGGTCTGCGGCACGCGCACGGGCTGGATCTTGGCCAATACATCGCCGCGACTCAGCGTGATCTCGAAGAAGAACTTCAGCCCGGTGAGCGTGGCGTTGATCGTGATCGGCGAGGCGCCCTGGTCAACCAGGTGCAGTTGAAAGCGGCGCAGATCGTCAGCGCTCGCGGTGTCGGGCGATCGTTCGAGAAAGATGGTCAGACGGCGAACTGCGCGGATGTAGCCAGCTTGGGTTCGCGGCTGCAGCTTGCGCATGCGCATGTCGTCGAGCATGCGCTGGCGCAACGGGGAAACGGTCGGAGTCCGGAATTCCATGGTTGTGCTCCTGTCGAAGAACGAGGCGGATTGCCTCGCTCGTCAACAGTGGCACGACGACTCTCCCGAGCACTCGACTACGCAACGACGGAGCGTTGCCGCGCGAGCGGCTTAGTCCCTTGGCCGGCGACAGACGTTGAGCCGATCGAGCTGAACTTCTGCTAACGCTGCACAGCGGTCCACTGACTGCACGCGTCCACAGGGTGTTTGTGGCGTGATTTGCCCTCCATAAGATGCGCACGGTCAGGCGTGGTCGGTGCGCGCTCGCGAGGACATAGACCGCCTTCATCAGCGATTCCGGACGACATTGCCGTACGGCCGCTGCGGTCTTGGCGCACGCGGCACGCAGCAGCGACGTGTCTGCCGCTGCACCAACAGTCAATGACGCCGAGCTCAACCTCGCGTTGGAGCCCATCGGTCGCCGCGAGCGTCGAGATGAGATAGCCGCAAGCGGACCAACTTCGCAGGGCGACTAAATCGGAAGGGCGCACCGGCGCACGAGTCTGAAGGGCATCGGTCGTTGACTCGCGAGGGGCGACTATCACGCGCGAGCCCCCGGTCCGCGACTTTTGAGGACGTTCTGATCGTTGTTGGGACGACACGTCCGGATCGAGCCCGTTTTTTCGGGCACGTTTCGGACACGGGTCCCGAAAAGAAAAAAAGGTTAGCGGCTCCTCGCTCGCTAACCCCATTGAAACTTGGCTCCTCGACCTGGGCTCGAACCAGGGACCTACGGATTAACAGTCCGGGGCTCGCTTTGGGAAAAGGTCTGTAAGCGGTAGCAATCGTTGTTGCGAAGCTCATTCCAAAACGGGTTGAAGCCGCGTTCCGTCAGTAGGCTGCCTTGAGTTTTTCCTCCGCGTAGAGAGAAAGCTCGACCATGCGCTCGAGCAACTGTTCTGCTGGCATTCCGGCAAAGTTCTTCAGCACCAGTTCCTTGACGTACAGCCGCACCAAATATCGCAGCTGCAGGGCCTTCGTCCTGGTCGCAAAAACGAAGTCGCGGTGTCCGTTGTTGACGACGATGACATTGCGCTCGGTATCGAATCTGGAGCGCCAGAGTTCGCCGGCGGCCCGCTCGAATGTGTAACCGGGCAGGCCGCGCTTATTCACTACAGCCGAGCCCACCGAGACGTCGAGGCTGTCGGTGACCGTCGCCAAGGCCTCGGCGCAGCATGCGACCTCGCCTTGGGTCACGGTGACGCGCAGTCGCACGAGGCCTGGGACGGCGCCCGCGGTGAACACGACTTCCTGATCGACCGTGTTGTCGATTGATGTTCCTTCACCTTCGACGATCTCCCAGGCGAATGCCAGTTCGTCTGCGACGCGCCGGCGCGAGCGATCGCGCGGCAGCGCCCGGAAGCGTCGCTGCTCATCCACCGGCACCGTGCTCGTCGCCGGCGAGATGACCACGGCATAGAGCGGGCCCGCATAGTCGAAGAAGTGGCGTTGACTCTCGTCGCCGGAGGTCGGCTCGGCGACGCCGAGGTCGTTGATCTCGTCCTGTGCTGGTGAGCCGCCTGTGCGGGGCTCAACCCCGCTGCCGTCGCTACTCCGTCCGATTCCGGAGCGTGCTTGGACCTCGAACCAGTCGTACTCCTCGGGCGGCAACGCCAGCAGCGCTTCCCGGAATGCCCTCTGGATCGCGCGCAGTGATTGCTGACTGGCCTGCTCGTCTTCGGCCTTTTGCTGGGCCTCGATGAGCGCGTTGAGGCTTGTCTCAAGCGGCTTCAGCGCCTCCAGCAAGGCGGCGTAGCGCTCGTCGTGGATGATGCCGCTTCTGGTTCCCGGCGTCAGGTTGAGGAACGGCGCGTCGATCAGCCCCTGCAGGTGGCGCGACGACCAAGGCGCGTCCTCGAGTCCCGGCAGGCTTGCAAGGTGCTCGACCACGCGTGTGCCGGAGCGGGTCAGCGCCACCAGGCCGGGTTGCCCAGGCTGCGCCAGGTAGAGTTCGGCGTAGGCCTCGCCGTACGGTGTGCGGACCGCGGGAAGCTGGTGCAGCAGCCTGCCCTCGAACGCGCGCGGCTCGACTTCGTACTGCTTGCGGGCGAGCTTGTCGATGACGCGTACCCGCACCCCCGACGTACGGAGCCGGTCGCGAAGCTCGGAGGCAAGGAACCACTGGATCTTCTCGCCGCTCAGGCTGCGGATGCCCTCGAGAAGCGGGCTGATCTTGAGCTCGGTGCCACCTTCAGCGAAGAGGACTCGGCGTTGCGTGACCTTGTAGCGCGAGTCCCCCTTGCTCATCGCCATCTGATAAGCACGCTGGTCGGCGCCGGCAGATGTCATCGTCAAGGTGTTGCCGACGGTCCAGAAGCTCAGGAGCCCGATGCCGAACTCGCCTTGCAGTCCGCTGCCGTTGCCCTCCGTCTTCAGTCGGCGCTTGACCGAGTCGCAAATGTGCGTGGCAACATACTTGAAGTTCGGCAGACCTTCGTCGTCGCGCGGAATGCCGTCGCCGTCATCCTTGATCGAGAGGTAGTGCGCGCCGCCTTCCCGGCCGCGAGTGATGGTGACGGAACTGGCGTGGGCATCGATGCTGTTTTCCACGAACTCGGCAATCGCCTTGAGCGGGTTGCTCTGAGAGAGCGCGATGATGCGAATGGCGTTCCAGTCGTCGCCGATCCTGAGTTTGCCGCCATCAGCGGGTTTGTTTGGGTGAACGGAAGGCGAGGTAGGCATCAAAGGCCGGGA
Source organism: Caldimonas sp. (assembly GCA_039922395.1). GTDB lineage: Bacteria > Pseudomonadota > Gammaproteobacteria > Burkholderiales > Burkholderiaceae_C > Schlegelella_A. The sequence goes on along the minus strand of JBDSAB010000460.1, from coordinate 4,505 downwards.
GACGGTTGAGCGTCGACGGGGAACGGGCACCGGCGCGATGCTGAGTCGGGTTCGGCAAGGGACCGGGGGATGCGTGGACAGCTAATGGTAGTCATCCTCGAATTGATGAGCGATGGCCAGGACGTTGACGACGCTGCCTCCCTCAATCTCATACAGTGCCACGTAGCCCGCTGAGCCAAACGGAATGACGAGCTGGCGCAAGAACGGACTCTCACGGACTTTGCGATAGATGAACGGCGCCATGCTCATGGTGAATGTCGACCGTCGCCCTGACCGCGTCGATAACGAGCTGCGCGGTCTGGAAGTCCTCTGCGGTCTGCGCGCGATCCGCAGGAGTGACCCGCACGGCGTGGTCACGGGGTGGTCGCTGCGCAGAATGTGAAGTGTGGGTGCTGGCCTTCCTCAGTGATTGGCGTCCTCCGTGTGCATCTTCGCGGCGCTGCGCTCCAGAACTTCCTTTCGGCAGTCGCCACGCTGACCATGGCGCGGCCGCGCCGACCTCGAAGCGAGTGAGGATCGGCACGTCACGATTGGACTGTGCCGCACGTCGCTTCCAGCCCGTTGCCATCAAGTTCTTACTGCAGATCCTCGACCCAGCCGGTCGGCACCGGCACCTGGCGCAGTTCGTAGCTCCCTTGTTGTAAGTTGTCACGGGGCACCCAGCCGAGCCTGCTTTTGTCCGAAGATGGTCCATCCTATCCGCAACATCCTCTCGGCGAAATCTCGTTGCAACCCGAAGGCGGTCTTGCGACAATGACACATGAGCGCGAATCCCAAATCCTCGGAAAAGCAGGGCCCGCGGAGCGCCGCGAAGTCTGCCGGCGTCCAGAAAGCCTCGACAGGCATCGAGGTGGTCAGGCGTGGTGGCAGCTACGTGGTCGGCGGCACAGACGCGAGAAAGTTGGTCAGCGGCCAGACTCGCTCGGTCCAGAGTTCGCCCAAAAAGGGCAGGCTTTCGGTGCAGGAAGTCTCGCGGCTGGTCAAGCGGATGAAGGTCGTGGCCTGAGCGATGCCCCCGCCTCGCGAGCTGCGAGTCTTCGTCAATTGTCCGTTCGACGACAAGTACATCCCGATCTTTCACGCGATCATTTTCGCGATCCATGACCTGGGCTTTCAGGCCAGACACGCGCTGATCGACAACACCGCCGCGCTCCGGGCGAGGCGGATCTACGAAGAGCTCGAGGGCAGCCTCTACTCGATCCACGAGCTGGGACAGGTGGGCCTGAGCGCGAAGTCGAAGCTGCCGCGGTTCAACATGCCGTTCGAGGCAGGCATCGCCTACTCGCTGCACGAGGGAGGCGTCAGCGGCGGCACGCCGCACCACATGCTCCTGCTCGACAAGGCGCCTTATCGAATCCAGGTGTCTATGAGCGACGCCGCCGGCATCGACGGCAAGGCACACGGCGGCAACCCCGTCTTGGCGATCGAGGCCGTTCGCGGTTTCCTCAGTAGCAAGAGCGGTCGACCGCTCCTGGGCGGAAAGCTCGTCTCCAAGCGATACGCGCTATTCCTGACGTTGCTGCGACGCTTCGTCCGGCCCCGTCTCACCGTGCCGGAAGTGAAGAGCTGGGGTTACGTCAACGACATGCAGGCGATCATGGCCGAGTGGATCAAGAGCAATCCACCGCCGCCTTGAAACGCGCGGCAAACTCCTGCCATGCAGCTGCCACCCCGCCTCGAGTCGCTCATCCTCAAGACAGGGCTGCACGTCGCGTCCTTTCGGACCGCGACAGAGCATGGTCTTGGCGCCGGCGGCATGCGCGATCGACCCCGGTCAGCCCGTTCGCGAGGACGAGGTGAACCGGGGGCTCATCGATTGGCTGGCGGACGTCGGCCAGATGCTCCGCACCGACCACGTCGAGCTCCGGCGATGGCTCGTCGATGCCGACTTCGTCGTCCGGGACGGCTGGGGTCACGCGTACGTGCGCGGACCGGCTCTGCTGGATGTGGTGCGACAGGCTTTGGGAACCACGGACGGCCCGGCGGCTCGCCACCGCGATTCGATCCGCGCGAGTAGCCGCTCAGACAGCCCGGCTGGCACGCCGTCGTGCGTTTGCCAACCGTCGCTCGAGCGTTGCCGGGTAGTCACTAGACGATCACCGACCGGATCGTCTGAGATCCAATGGATGAAAATCCTAATTATCATCCTTCAATCGCGTGATGCGGCGCTTGAGATGTGTCCGTCCGCTGCAGAACTACGGCGTCGGTCAGCCGGCTCGACACCATTGCCTTGCACAGCGTTTTAGACGCTGCTGGAAGGGCAGGCATCGTCTGTCTGGCGACAAGCCATGACCAGTTGCTGGTCGCTGTGTCAACAGGATGACGCTGGGCTGGTTCATCCTCACCTGCGGCGCCATCGAGGATCCAAAGTGCTGTTGGCGCCTCGCTGCAATCGGTCAAGAGAGCGGAACATCTGTTACCCCGGCGGGGAAGGTTGTACGCCAAGGTCTTGACGAACCTCCGCCCGTCGTGAACAAGTCTGTCGACCAGTTGTTCATCTAACGAGTCTTCGATCGGTATCCACTGAGGAGAGGTCAGCATCAACGACAACTCCTCAATAACCGGCACTGCTGCATCGTTCACACCGAAGGTCGCGATCAGCACAAGGTGAATCGCTTCGGATGCTCCCCACAGTGACAACTCCCGTTCGAAGCGTCGTTCCATCTTGCGGTACAGCCGCTCTGGCAGCATGAAGGGGTGATCGGGCAAGTGTTTGATGACAGCCTTGAATCCATATCGGCTGGGTGTCAGTTCCTTGAGTTCGCCCAGAAGCAAACTCAGTCGGCGGCGCGCCAGGGTCGGGCTCAACGCGTGTCCCCATTGCTTCATGCGTCGCTCGTCGATCTCGTCCCGCCGCTCGACCGAGAATGTCTCAGGCACATACAGCCTGCCCGCCAGTACTTCGCCGCGCGCCAGCGCCCTAGCCGCCACCGACAACAAGCGGGCTCGCACGATCGCCCACGAGCGCTTCCCCGTAAAGGCAGCCCGCCAATGCGTCAGCTCGCGTTTGCACCATCGCGAACGTCGCCAACCTAACTGATGGCGGACCCTAGACGGAATTCGCTGGCCTACCGCACCCGGCCACTTGCAGACTGTCGGGCTGCTTCCGCAGGTGACCACCGCTTCAGCCTGGCTGCCGCCGCTTTTGTGTTTGGGCGATGAAAGTCAGCTGCTGCCGAGAGCTGACGTTGAACTTCACTTAAACGCGGCTGCCCGCTTCACCCCGGGCCTGACCTTTGTGGTCGGGCGGCGGCGAGGCAGGCCAGTGACTGCTCCCGCCACGAGCGAACTGGAACTCCCGACCCCAAAGCAAACACCCAGTTCAGCGCGCTAGTGTGGTGCGCGGCCCTGTTCTGCACTTATCTTGAGACGGTAGCCAAGGCTGCCTTGGCCCGGGTGACCTTGGCCAGGATGTCAGAGGCGCTGGCGGTCCAGATAAAGGGCTTGGGCTTGAGGTTGTGCTGGGCGACGTAGAGATCGATGGCCAGTTCGAGTTCGGGCACGCTGGCGAAGCTGTCGCGGCGGATGCGCTTGTCGGTGATGTCGCGGAAGAACCTCTCGACCATGTTCAGCCACGACGCGCCGGTCGGAGTGAAGTGCATGACAAAGCGCGGGTGCTTGCTCAGCCAGGCCTGCACCTGGGGGTGGTTGTGCGTGGCGTAGTTGTCCACCACCAGATGCAGCGTCAGGCCCTTGGGCGTCTTGCGGTCGATCAGGCGCAAGAACTTCAGCCACTCAGCGTGGCGGTGCCGCGGCTGGCACATCGAGATGACGCGACCGTCCAGCGTGTTCAGGGCGGCGAACAGCGTAGTCGTGCCGTGGCGTTTGTAGTCGTGGGTGACGGTGCCGGCGCGGCCCGTCTTCATCGGCAAGCCTGGCTGCGTGCGGTTCAAGGCCTGGATCTGGCTCTTCTCGTCGCAACTCAGCACCAGAGCGTGTTCGGGAGGGTTCAGGTACAGGCCCACCACGTCCAGCAGCTTGTCCTCGAAGCGCGGATCGCTCGAGACCTTGAAGGTGCGGCTCAGGTGCGGCTTCAGGCCGTTGTTGCGCCAGGCGGTTCGCACGGTGGTCGCGCCCACGCCCAGGTGCTCGGCCAGCGTGCGCGTGCTCCAATGCGTCGCGTTGATCGGCTTCTCACGCAACGTGGTCCTCACGATGCGCGACTCCATCTCGGCCATCACGCTGGCCGGGCGACCCGAGCGAGGAGCATCCTTGCGCAACGCGTCGATGCCACCGTCCACGAACCGCTCGCGCCACAGCGCCACTTGGCGCCGGTCCAGGCCGACCTCGACGGCGATGTCCTTGTTCTGCATGCCCTTGGCCGCCAGCAGCACGATGCGCGCACGCTGCTGAAGCCGCACCTCGATGCGCTTGCGCTGCGACAGAACGCGAAGCTCCCGCTGCGACTGCGCATCCAACTCGATCGTCATGGCAACCCGCATCGCCCACCTCCTGGACGGTTGGAGTAAGCCAACGCAATTAAGTTCTAGGATTTGGCGCGCACA
>JBDSAB010000459.1:0-15262 GCA_039922395.1 Caldimonas sp. | reverse complement strand
CGACTTCGCGCCCGTCATGCCGGGCAAGGCCAATGCGCAGATGGCCAAGTACAACGCGCACATCTCGAAGCTCGCTCTGGCCAAGCGCTTCCCGCTCGACAAGGCGCAACTCAAGAAATGTCCGGCGGGATCGGGCACTGCCGGCAAGTAAGCCGAGGGCGACGGAATCACCCTGAGGGCGGGCGGATCCGACGCGGACGGCACACCGAAGTGCACGTCCTTCACCCCTGAAAGCCCGCCCCATGAGCATGTCGTATCCGCGCCTTCGACAGCACTCGCCTTGCGGCAAGCGAGACGGTCCGGAGCCCGATGCTCAGGCCTTGCCGGCCTTGGCGGCAGGCGCCGTCGTTCGGCGGCCGACCTGGATGCGGCTCTGCGCCAGCTTGTGGAGGAGCTCGCCGAGCATCAGCTGCTCGATCGGCGACAGCGTGACGAACGCTTCGCGCTCGGCGCGGATCAGGTCCTGCGTGGTCTTGAGGGCGAGCGCAGCGCCTTTCGCGGTGAGATGCAGGCGCTGGCCGCGCCGGTCGGTCTCGTTGGTCTCGCGCTTGATCAGCCCCAGGCTCTCGAGCTTGTCGAGCGCCATCGTGATGTAAGACGGACTCAGGCTGAGCGCCTTCGCCAACTGGGCCGGTGCGACCGCGCCATTGGCCCGGATCAGCGCGAGGACGGTGTACTCGACCGTCCGCAGATTGCACGGCCGGCCGACCACCTCTTCGAAGATGCCGAGGGTCACGATCGTCGCCTGCGCGACCTGGTAGCCAAGCAGTTCCTTGAGCTCGAGCTCCTGGAGGCGACCTTCCGGGGTCTCGCTCGAGGACGCGGTCTCGACACGCGCCGGCTTGGATCGACTTCTCGTCTTCATTGGCTCATGCGAAGCCCGCCCCGCTGTCGGAACCGACAACTGTACGGGAGGTCACAACGCCGGAACGGTCGATCGGTTGCGCAGGGCGCAGCGATCCGGCCTCAGTGGGATCTGCATCGATGGCAGCACGTTCGTCGTGATTGAGGCGCCGCAGGGGAAACCCTGTCGAGTACGCGCATCGTTGAATCCGTAAACTAATTCGGGTCCGACGAGCCCGCTCGCAGCCGCTGCGACGCCGATCTGCCGGGCAAGACGGCGCTGGTCACGTCAGCGACGCGGTCGCTGCCGTTGTGCTCCTACCCGACGTATCCGCGCTACCTCGGCGGTGGTCTGCCGACCACGCTGTCGACCTCGTACGAGTGCGCTGCTCAGTGACGGTGCTCGACTGATCGAGCGGGGGCTTCGGCCCCCAAGCAAAGCCATCCGCAGTGCAGCGCATCGTCACGCCGTCCCGCTTCACGGAGAATCCCGACATGACCCGTTCAGCCGCCCAGCAGCCCGTCCTCATCGCCGGAGGCGGCATCGGCGGCATGAGCCTCGCGCTGACGCTCCACCAGATCGGCGTGCCGTGCGTGGTGTTCGAAGCGGTCGCCGATCCGCAGCCGCTCGGTGTCGGGATCAACCTGCAGCCGAACGCCGTTCGCGAGCTCTACGACCTCGGCATCGGCAGCGAGTTGCTGGACGCGATCGGCATCCAGGCGCGCGAGTGGGCGCTTGTCGGCCGCAACGGCAACGACGTCTACGCCGAGCCGCGCGGCCTGCTCGCCGGCTACCGCTGGCCGCAGTACTCGGTGCACCGCGGCAAGCTGCAGATGCTGCTGTACCGGACCGTGCTCGAGCGGCTCGGCAGCGATGCGGTCCGGCTCGGCCAGCGCGTCACCGGTTACCGGCATCGTGACGACGGCGTCACCGCGCTGATCGAAGCGCGCGACGGCCACCGTCTCGAATGCGACGGCTGCGTGCTGATCGCCGCGGACGGCCTGCACTCGGCGGTGCGCGCGCAGATGCATCCCGGTCAACCGCCGATCCAGTGGGGCGGCGCGATCATGTGGCGCGGCACGACTCCCGGCGTGCCGATCCGCAGCGGCGCATCGTTCGTCGGGGTCGGCTCGCTGCGGCATCGGGTCGTGCTGTACCCGATCTCGCCGCCCGATCCCGCCAGCGGCCTCGCGACGATCAACTGGATCGCCGAGATCACCGTCGACAACTCGAAGGGCTGGAGCCACGGCGACTGGAATCGCCGTGCCTCGCTCGACGACTTCATCCACCACTTCACCGACTGGAACTACGGCTGGCTCGACGTGCCCGCGATGCTGCGCGGCGCCAAGGAGATCTTCGAGTACCCGATGATCGACCGGGACCCGGTGCCGACGTGGGTCGACGGCCACGTGGCGCTGCTCGGCGATGCGGCGCATGTGATGTACCCGGTGGGCTCGAACGGCGCGAGCCAGGCGATCGTCGATGCGCGGGTGCTCGGCGCGGCGATGGTGGCGAACGGCGTCGGCTCCGATTCGCTTCGCGCTTACGACAACAAGCTGTGCGCCGACATCTCGGCGCTGGTGCTGCGCAATCGGGGCGCCGGCCCGTTCGGCATCCTCGGCCTCGTGGATGAGCGCTGCGGCGGCATCTTCGACGACATCGACACGGTCATTCCGGCGGCCGAGCGCGATGCCTTCATGGCGCGCTACAAGGCGGCCGCGGGATTCGCGATCGAAACGCTCAACGCCGCACCGCCGACGATCGGGCCAGGCGCTCGCGTACGCGCTGCGTGAAGTCGCCGGGCTCTCGGATCGCTCGTACCGATTCTCGAGAGCTGGCGCGGCTCAACGCGTCTTCGATGCCGTGCAGGTGAAGTTCGCGGCATCCTGCGTGTCGCCGCTACCGTTGTAGGTGGCAAAGGCGGGGTAGCGGCACAACGGGCGGGTCCGTCCCGGGAAGCTGTTGCCGCTCGCGATGATCTGCTCCGGACCGTTGCCGTTCTCGACCCAGTCGATCAACGGCGTCAGCGCATCGAACCGGTCGGTCGCCGGGCCGCCGCTGCAGTGGTTCATGCCGGGGACCAGGAACAGCCGGGCCAACGTGGCGGCCTTCACCGGCCCGTACTGCTCGACGACCTGCTCCATGTAGTTGGCGGTCTCGAGGGCCGAGAAGATCGGGTCGCTCAGGCCGCTGAGCAGCATCAGCTTGCCGCCGCGCGCCTTGAACTCGGTGAGCCGCGTGTCGCTCCAGGTGTCGTAGATCGCACCGAAGGCCTGCATGCGTGCGGGATCGGTGTCGAAGTTGAAATCGAAGATGCTGAAGGTCGGTGCGGGCGGCGTGAAGAACTCGTTGCGCATCGCGTCCTGGATCAGCGTCGAGAACGAGGAATTCGGCGTCGCGGTCGTCGACGTGCCGAGCTTCCACGAGCGCCAGCCGCCTGCGCTGATGCCCGGGTCGAACTGCCAGGGGAAGTACAGCTCGCGGCCGGACGAATCGCGCGGCCCGCCGAAGCCCTTGCGCAGGGCACCGACCTGCTCGGGGCTCAGGCAGCTCGCGTCCTTCGTGCCGCTGCACTGAAGCACGGCGGGGTCGAACTGGCAGGCCTGGAAGTTGTTGACGCTGCCGTCGGCCACACCGTCGAGGGCGTCGCACTTCGCGAGGATCGCGTTCGAGACCAGGGTCAGGTCGGCGTTCGAGAAGGCCTGGCTCAGGATCGGATTGCCGTTCGGGTCGCGCGGTGCGATCGAGCGGTAGGTGATCGACTCCCACGCGGACGAGATCGACGCGCCGGTCGCGACCCGCATCGCCGGTGCGATGCCGATGACCCCGTCGAATGCCGACGGATAGCGCTGCGTGAACATCATGCCCTGGCGCCCGCCGCCCGAGCAGCCGGCGAAGTACGACTTCAACGGCGCGCGTCCGTAGTACAGGTCGACGATGGCCTTCGCCGTCGCAGCGGTCTTCCCATAGGCGTTGTACGCATGGTCGATGCGGGCCTGCGGGTCGAATCCGAATTGCGCGGCGCTGCCGCCGGTGTGCCCGCCGTCGGTCAGCACCGCCGCCATGCCGCGTGCCAGCGCCGGCGGCGAGCTGTTGCCCACGTTGCCAGTCGCGTTGCCGATGCTGCCGTCGTTGCCGCCGCCACCTTGGAAGAAGAAGCGGCCGCTCCATGCGTCGGGCACGCGCAGCTCGAAGCCGATCGCGAACGGCGTGTTGTTCACGCCGATGCGCGGGTTGATGGCACCGCGAATCCGGCAATGGGCCGGCAACGTGGCGCTCGCAGCGACCGGCTGGGCGAGCGTGATCTGGACCAGGTCCTCCGGTGCGTCGAGCATCGTCGGCGGGATCGCCAGCGATGTCAGCGCGGCACAGGCCAGCTGCGGCGAGACGGCGGTCGTCACGGTGACGCTCGCATGCGCCTTGGCGGCATGCGCCGACGGATAAACCGCGATGACGTTGGCGCCTCTCGCAAGCCCCGTCACCGTGCCGGCGAGTTCAGCCGAACCCTGCGCTGAAAAGCGGCTCGTGACATCGACGCCGTTCAGCTTGATCGCGACGTTGCGAAGCGCGGCCGCCGACGGACCTTGCACGACGATCGGGACCTGGTCGCCCGCCGCAACGAATTCGGCATACGGCGAGTTGACGCTGCGGATCGCGAAGGGCGCCGCATGAACGGCCGAAGCCGCGAACACGGCCGACAAGCCGAGCAATGCGATCGACATGGAGCGAGCGCGATCGACGCGATGAGGGCGGAGGCTTCGAACCTGGATCATGACGGGGCACCTTTGCTGGAAGACATCGGGTCCATGCGCGGACGCGATCGACGGAGTGGCAGCCGCGGTCTTGTAACGAGCGGCATCAGGATCCAAGATACTTGAATCGCTGAAGCAAACAATCGGTCAAACCCTATTGGGTCCGACCCCTTGTCATCGATACGAGCTCGATACAAGTCCCACAGCTCCGCCTCCGATCATTGAACTTGCAAACTAAGTGAGCGAGGCTGTGCAGTTGACTTGAACCGCTTCCGCCCGCACAGTCGCCGGCCGCCAAGCTGCGGGCGACAGGCACCCTGTCGACAAGAGTCGGTCATGCTCACCGGGGCGGCACGGGCCGTCGCCCCGGTGCCGCCCGCTGCGGCTTCACCGCGGCGGGTTCGGCCGATCCGAATCGGTCATCCGGGTCGCGGTTTTGACTGACACTTGCACGGTTTTCAACTCAGCCCGTGCTCCGTGGTCTCGCCCCCATGACAACGACCTTCCCCCTCGCCCGCCCCGCCGCGCTCGGCTTCGACGGCGAGCGCCTGGCGCGCATCGACCGCTTTCTCGCCGAGCGCTATGTCGAGCCCGGGCTCCTGCCGTGCGCGCTGCTGCTGGTGGCGAGAAAGGGCGAACTCGTTCACAAGTCGGTGCTCGGCCATGCGTCGCTCGCGAAGAAGAAGCGGCTCGAGGAGGACACGATCTTTCGCATCTACTCGATGACCAAGCCGGTCACGAGCATCGCGCTGATGATGCTCGCCGAGGAAGGCCGCATCTCGCTCGACGACCTGGTCTCGCGCTGGATTCCGTCGTGGCGCGAACAGACGGTGTACCGCGCCGGGCAGCCCGGCGCCTTCAACACGCGGCCGGTCGATGCGCCGATGCGCGTCATCGACCTGATGCGCCACACGTCGGGCCTGACCTACGGGTTCCAGAACCGCACCAACGTCGACGCCGCGTACCGCAGCCTGCGCCTCGACGCCTTCGAGGCCGAGAGCCTGGAGGCGCTGGTCGAAGGACTGGCCCGCGTGCCGCTCGAGTTCTCGCCCGGCACCGCGTGGAACTACGGCGTCTCGACCGACGTCGTCGGCCACCTCGTGAGCCTCGCGTCGGGGCTGCCGTTCGACGAATTCGTGCGCACGCGCATCCTCGTGCCGCTCGGCATGCACGACAACGACTTCCACGTCCCCGAATCGAAGCTCGCACGCTTCGCCGACTGCTACGTGCGGTCTGCCGCGGGCACGCTCTCACCCGCGCAACTCGGGGACTTCGTTGCGCCGCCGCGCGCGCCGTCGGGCGGCGGCGGCCTCGTCGGCACGGCCGCCGACTACCTGCGCTTTTGCGAGATGCTGCGCCGCGGCGGCGAGCTCGACGGCGTGCGGCTGGTCGGCCCGAAGACACTCTCACTGATGCGCGCCAACCACCTGCCCGGCGGCAAGGATCTCGCCGACCTCGCGCCGCCCGGCATGTTCTCGGAAGCGGCCTACCAAGGGCTCGGTTTCGGCCTCGGCTTCGCGATGGTGACCGACCCCGCCCGCTACGGCGTCACCGCGTCGCCCGGCGAGTTCTCTTGGGGCGGCATGGCGTCGACCGCGTTCTGGGTCGACCCCGTCGAGGATGTGTGCGTCGTCTTCATGACCCAGCTGATGCCGTCGAGCACCTACCCGGTGCGGCGCGAACTGAGGACGATGGTGAACGCGGCGATCGTCGAGGCGGCCTGAGAGGGTCCGCCATGACAAACCCCGGACCCCGTGCATGAACGTGCAGGCCCATCTCGAAGAGCTCGACGACCAGGGCTACACGCTGATCCGCGAGTTCCTCTCAACCGACGCCCTCCGGCGCGTGCGCGAAGGGCTAGCGCCCTGCCTCCAGAGCCATCGAGGGCGCAACGCCTTTGAGGGCTTCCGCACCGAGCGCGTCTACACGCTTGTCGGCCGCGGCCGTGTGTTCGAGGACATCGTCGAGGACGCTCGCGTGCTCGCGATCCTCGATCGCCTTTTGAGGCCGGGCTACCTTCTGACGGCCAGCCAGGCCATCTGCATCCACCAAGGCGAGTCGGCGCAGCCCATCCACCACGACGACAGCTTCTATCCCGTGCCGCGCCCACGGCCTTCATACAGCTACTCGACGATCGTCGCCGTCGACGATTTCAGCGCCGAGAACGGGGGCACCGAGGTCATCCCCGGCAGTCATCGATGGAGCGACGCGGAGATCGAAGGCCACTACGACGGCCGGCAGCACGACCGCGCGATGCCGGCATCGCTCGAGTCGCAGCTGGTGCCGATGGTGGTGCCGGCCGGGACCTGCATCCTGTTCCACGGGACCTTGATGCACCGAGGGGGCGCAAACCGCAGCGCCGCATCGCGCCTCGCGTTCTCGAACCAGTACTGTGAACCGTGGGCCCGCACGCAGGAGAACTTCTTCCTCGGCGTACCCGCCGAGCGCGTTGCCAAGATGTCGCCGCGCCTCCAGGTGCTGCTGGGCTACGACGTCATGCCCCCGTTCATGGGACATGTCACGGCTTCGCATCCGCGCAAGGTGCTGCAGCCGGGCTATGTGAATGCTCTGGTGGCGGACGACCGGCTCTGACGGGCTCGATTCGCCTGCGCTCCCGCCGGCCATGCACCTTCGTTCTTTCGGGGTCGGACTACCGTGTGAGCTGCCGCGATAGGTAAGTTGCCGTGGCACTGGCGGAGTGAAACGCGATGTCCTCCGGCGTGCCCGCCGCAACCACCTGCCCTCCTTCATCGCCGGCCCCGGGGCCGATGTCGATCACCCAGTCACATCGAGCCACGACCCGCATGTCGTGTTCGACCACGATGACCGTATTGCCGGCGTCGACGAGGCCCGTCAGCTGCGTCATCAGCAGATCGACATCGGCAGCGTGCAGGCCCGTCGTCGGCTCGTCCAGCACGTAAAGGGTGCGGCCATGCTGCTGCCGTTGCAGCTCAGTCGCGAGCTTGATCCGCTGAGCCTCGCCACCGGAAAGCTCGGTGGCCGGTTGACCGAGCCGCAGATACCCCAAGCCGACGGCACGCAGCGCTTCAAGGGAGCGCTGCACCTGCGGCTCATCGGCAAAGAAGGTGCTGGCCTCCTCCACCGTCATCGCGAGCACGTCGGCGATGCTTCGCTCGCGATACCGGATTTCCAAGGTCTGCGGGTTGTACCGGCTGCCCTTGCATGCGGGACACGGCGCGTACACATCCGGCATGAAAAGCAACTCGACGCTGACAAAGCCCTCGCCGTCGCAAGTCGGGCATCGGCCCTTGGCGACATTGAAGGAAAACCGGCCGGCGTCGTAACGCCGGCGCCGTGCTTCAGGTGTGGCGGCGAAGCGCTTGCGGACGTCGTCGAACAGGCCGGTGTAGGTGGCCAGGTTGGATCGAGGCGTGCGCCCGATCGGCTTCTGGTCGACGCAGACCAGGCGCCCGATCGCTTCGGCGCCTTCGATGATCCGCCCCGGCGTGATTTCGACCGCCTCTTCATCGATCTGTCGATCGTGCTCGGGTGCGGCGTCGTCATGCCCCAGATGCGCTGCGACCAGATGATGCAGCGCCTGGCTGACCAGGCTCGACTTGCCCGACCCCGACACACCCGTCACGGCGGTCAAGCAACCGAGCGGGAACGCCGCTTCAACACCGCGGAGGTTGTTGCGCTCGATGTCGACCAACCGCAGCCAGCGACCGGGGGCGCGCCGCGCACGCACCGCCTCGCCCAGCGGCTGATCAGCCAGGTAACGGGCGGTGTGCGAACCGGCTTTGCCGGTCAGACCGGCCGGCGGACCGCTGTACAAGACCTTCCCCCCGTGAACACCGGCGTCGGGCCCGACATCGACGATCCAGTCCGCGCCGCGGATCAGGTCCAGGTCGTGCTCGACGACGAAAAGCGAATTGCCGGCACCTTTGAGGCGCTCCAGCGCCGACAAGAGGGCAACGCTGTCGGCCGGATGCAATCCGGCCGAAGGCTCATCGAGCACGTAGATGACGCCGAACAGATGCGAGCCGAGCGCGGTCGCCAGCCGCAAGCGCTGCAGTTCGCCAGGCGAGAGCGTCGGCGTGGTGCGTGACAGCGACAGGTAACCGAGGCCGAGGCTGGCCAGCGTGGCGATCCGAGCCACGATGTCCCGGGACAGGCGCTGTGCTGCGCGCTGCTTCTCGTCGGAGAGATTCGCGGTGCGGCGGACGTCGGGGGCCGCATCGTGCGAAGAGCCGCCCGCAGCAACCCGCTTTTCGCGGGCTCTGAGAGCAGCTGACCGGCCCGGCGTGCGATAGGGTGTCGCCGGTTCGTCAACCTCGAGCCGCCCTTCTGCTGCCGGGCGAAGCACGTCGGACAGCCGGGTCATCGGCATCGCCGCGAGTTCGGCAATGTCATAGCCGCCGAAGGTGACCGAAAGCGCCTCCTGCTTCAGCCGCTTGCCTTTGCAGGCTGGACACGGCGCACTGACGATGTAGCGAGCAGCACGCCGCCGCATCGTTTCGCTTTGGGTGGTCGAGAAGCTCTCCAGCACGTGGCGTCTGGCGCTGATGAAGGTCCCTTGGTAGCTCGGCTCGACCTTTTGCCGGATTGCCGTGCGCACCTCGGAACGAGTGAAGCCCGCATACACCGGCACGGTCGGCTGCTCGTCGGTGAAGAGGATCCAGTCCCGCGTCTTCCGGGGCAGCTCCCGCCATGGCGCGTCGACGTCATGACCCAACGTGGTCAGGATGTCGCGCAGGTTCTGGCCGTGCCACGCAGTCGGCCATGCGGCCACGGCGCGCTCGCGAATGGTCAGCGTGTCGTCCGGCACCATCGAGGCTTCGGTGGCGTCGTAGATGCGGCCCCGGCCGTGACAGCGGGGACAGGCGCCTTGGGGCGTGTTCGGGGAAAAGTCCTCGGCATAGAGCATCGGCTGCTTCGGCGGATAGCTTCCGGCGCGCGAGTAGAGCATGCGCAGCACATTCGAGATCGTCGTGGTGCTGCCGACCGACGAACGACTCGTCGGCGTCCCGCGCTGCTGCTGCAACGCGATCGCCGGGGGCAATCCCTCGATCGAATCGACCTCGGGGACGCCAGCCTGCTGAATCAGGCGGCGCGCGTAGGGCGCGACCGATTCGAAGTAGCGCCGTTGCGCTTCCGCATAGATGGTGCCGAAGGCGAGCGACGATTTGCCCGAACCGGAGATGCCCGTGAATGCGACGATTGCATTCCGGGGGATGTCCACATCGACGTTCTGCAGGTTGTGCTCGCGCGCGCCACGGATGCGCACCGAACCGTTGTCGACGGCGTTGCTGGGCTGAGTGGGCACTGGAGCTGACAGGGGGTCCAACACGATGAATGCTGGGTAGCCCCGCTGTCGAGCCGCGTAGGACGGCTCATCAAAGTGATGAAAGACACCCGCTCATCGTCCGACACCGGTCGTGACCGCGATGCGTCATGCCGGTAAAGCCCCTTTCTGAGAGCTTTCTCGCCGACCCGAGGATGGGCATTCACGAGCGTAGACTGCCATCAGGTCAGCGAACAAAACGGACGCCGGGATCATCGGTTGCAGGCGCTGACCGCAAGCTCACACACTCTTTCGGAACGAGGCAAACATGTCCAAGATGACACTCTGGGGATTCGACGGATCGACTTATGTTCGTACGGTGAAGATGCTCCTCGCGGAGAAAGGCTACACCGACTTCGAACAGGTGCAGGTCAACGTCCTCGCCGGCGAACCGCGGTCGGCTGAACATCTGGCGCGTCATCCGTTCGGCAAGGTTCCAGTCCTTGACCACGACGGCATGCGCATCCTGGAAACCTCGGCAATCGCCCGCTACCTGAACGACGTTCTTCCCGGGAAATCCTTGGTCCCGTCAACGCCGAAGGACCGCGCAAGGATGGACATGGTCATCGGCCTCATCGATTCCTACGGGTACGGAGCGATGGTGGGCGGCATTGCCGCATACCACCTCTTTCCGGACTTCGTCGGAGGCAAGAACGACTCGATGCGCAATGCCGGCCTGGAGAACGGCAAGAAGGTGATCGCGCTTGCCATGCAGACCAAAGGCGCCTCCCCGTTCATCGCGGGCGACCTGAGCCTGGCGGACTTGTACCTGACCCCGATCACGTTCTACTTGTCGCTGACGCCCGACATGCCCGCTCTTCTCGACGTCGAAGGTTTCACGGACTGGTGGAAACGGATCCAGGCACTCGATAGCTTCAAGAGCACGCAACCCAATCTGGGCTGACCTCACCGCGCCCCTCGATCGGGGCGTTCTCCCACCATCTCGACCCCGTGCTGCCATCCCGGCGCTTCGCTTCAGTCGCCGGAGGGAACGCTCGCCCGGCGAAGCCACAATTCGCCATGTTCACTGCGGAACACAGCCTGCGCCTGCCGGCACCGCTCAACAAGCGCTGGGTCTGGGCTCTCGGCTATGTGGTCGTCTTTCTTCTGCTGGATTGGGTCAGCTACATCAGGCCCTTTCAGGGACTGAACATCACGCCCTGGAATCCGCAGCCAGCCCTCGCGATTGCCCTTCTCCTCAGGCGCCCACGCTGGCTCTGGCTGGTCTGGATCAGCCTCGTGACAGCCGAACTGGTCGTCCGCGGAACGCCTGTCGACTGGCTGGTGACGTTGACCGCAACCGCGGCCTTGACCCTCTCTTTCGCGGCGATCGCGCGTGCCATCGAAGTGCGCATGGATCGGTCACTCGCTCTGTCGACGCAGCGCGACCTGCTCTGGTTCGCCGGCATCACGGTCGGCGGTACGCTGCTCTGCGCTTCGGTCTACGTCTCCACGCTGACTGTCGCCGGGCTCGGACCGACCGGCCCCGTTCTTCCGGCCATTGCGCGGTACTGGATCGGCGACGCGGTTGGACTGACGGTCATGCTGCCGATGCTTTTGATGCTGATGGATACACGCCGGTCCGCAGCCTTGTCGGCAACGCTGTTCGGCTGGCAGTGGTGGGCTATCGCCGTACTGATTGCCATGCTCACATGGGCCATCTTCGGCGGCGAGCACCACGATTACTTCAAGTTCTTCTATCTGGTCCTCTTGCCCGTGGTCTGGGCGTCAACCCGGCTCGGCCTCCCTGGAGCCGTGCTGGCGGCGTCATTCACCCAAGTCAGTCTGATCATTGCCGTTCAGTCGTTTCATTTTCAGGACTTGTCGGTCTTTGAACTGCAGGTGCTGATGGCGGCGATCACCATGACCGGGCTCGCCCTGGGCGTGGCTGTCGACGAGCAAGCGCGTGCCGAAGAAAAGCTCAAGGGAAGCCTGCGTCTCGCTGCTGCCGGGCAAATGACGGCCGCACTTGCACACGAGCTCAATCAACCGCTGACAGCGCTGAACAGCTACGCCGAGGCTTCCGATTTTCTTGCCACTTCGCCGAGCGTGCCCGATGGGGAACGACTGTCGCGGCTCATCGACGTCTCGCAGCGAATGGCCGCCGATGCTCGACGCGCGAGCGACGTGGTGAAGAGGCTGCGCGATTTCTTTCGCACCGGCAGCACTCAGCTAGAGGCGGTCACCCCTGCGCTGCTGCTGGACGGGCTCATCGACAGTCACCGCCAGCGCGCCAGGGCGCTTGAGGTCGCCGTGCGGACTGACATTGCCACAGACCTCCCGCCTGTCCTGGTCGATCCCGTTCAGATTGCGGTGGTCCTTCGCAACCTGGTTGAGAACGCGCTCGAGGCGGCGTCTGCTTCGGGTGGAAAAAAGACCGTGGTGCTTCGGGCTCGCCGACAAGGTGATTGGCTGGCGATCGAGGTTCAAGACAGCGGTCCGGGCGTGGCCGGAGCCCGACTCAAGAACTTGTGGGAACCGGGAGCATCCGACAAGCCAGGCGGCATGGGCATCGGTCTGAGCATCTGTCGTGCGATTGTCGAAGCGCATGGTGGACGGCTCTGGGCCGAGGCGGGTCCACATGGCCTCTTCTGCCTTTCTCTTCCGATCGACAAGCGCGTGAGCGCCGGAGCGCACCGTGCATCGTGACACCGTCTTCATCGTCGACGACGATCCTTCGATCCGGGACGCCCTGTCGCTGCTCGTCAGCCTGAGAGGCTATGCGACTGCGACCTTCGCGAGCGCGGAGGACTTCATCGGCGCCGTCCAGCCAGATTGGCGAGGCTGCGTCGTCGTCGACATCCGGATGCCCGGGATGTCCGGCCTCGAACTGCAACGGCGCCTCCTCGACCTCGGCCCGACCCTTCCGGTCGTCATCATCACCGCGCACGGCGACGTCTCGGCGGCCCGCCAGGCGTTCCTCGCGGACGCCGTCGATTTCATCGAAAAGCCGTTCGACGGCGCGCAGCTCCTCCGGGCCATTGAAACGGCGCTCGCCGGCCTGCGCGTCGTGACCGCCGCGAAGGACGCACCGGCCACCACGAAGGCCTGGGTGCACCCGCTATCGGCCCGGGAGCGCGAGGTCATGGGCCTGATGGTGCAAGGTCTTCACAACCGGCGCATCGCCGAGCAATTGGGCATCAGCCCTCGTACCGTCGAAGTGCACAAGTCTCGCGTCATGGAAAAGCTGGGCGTCGCCAACTTGGTGGACTTGGTCCGCCTGGTCGATCAGGGCCGCATCTAGCGCGTGCTGTCAGCACGCGTGCAGTGCCCGTACGGGGATGCGCGTACGGTGCCGCGCGAATTTCCTTTCTCGGAGCGAACCCATAACCTCCTTGCAATAGGAGACGGGTCTTGCGCGATGCAACTTCAGCATGTGGACGGCGTATTCGGGTCGTCCGCCAAGAGCGTCGATGAACCGCCTTTGGCTGCTGCTGTTGCCGGAACTTCGAGCGTTTGCAACCAGAGATCAGGACACCGCTCTTCGCAACGCGCGAGCTACGCCCCTTGACGTGCTCGAACTGATGAGCATGGCAGCCGGCCTGGTGGCCGTGACGGCGCTGACCCGCTATGCGCTACCCGTCGACACAGTGGCCACGAGATTCGGCTACGCGGTCTGGAACTTCGTGGTGGCCATTCCCTTGCTCGCGTTGGCACTCGGTCCGTTCCACATCCGCCGGCTGCGCCGCGGTCTTCGCAAGCAGCTGCAGGACCGAAGCCAGCCGTGACGACTGTCGAATTCGTCGGAGCAGCGGTCTTCGCGATCGCCGTGGCGCATACCTTTTCGACCAAGCTGTTCGAGCGGATGGCGCATCGCCGGCCAGCGCACGCGGGCGTATGGCACCTGCTGGCCGAAGTCGAAGTGGTATTCGGGTTCTGGGCGATGGTCCTGATCGTGGCCATCGCCACGCTGGAGGGCACCCGGGCGGCGACTTCTTATCTGGACTCGCGCAATTTCACCGAGCCGATGTTCGTCTTCGCGATCATGGTGATTGCAGGCAGTCGCTCGATCCTGGATCTGGCACGCAGCACGGTCCATCGCATCGCCCGGTTCATTCCGGCGCGCGGTTGCATCCCGTTCTACTTCGTTGCGCTCGCCTTCGTCCCGTTGCTCGGGTCGTTGATCACCGAGCCGGCCGCGATGACCTTGGCTGCCTTGATGCTGCGCGACCGGATCTTCAGCGTTGGCGGGGTTTCGCAGCCACTCAAGTACGCAACGCTCGGCGTGCTGTTCGTGAACATCTCGATCGGCGGCACGCTCACGCCGTTTGCTGCCCCGCCGGTGCTGATGGTCGCATCCGCCTGGAACTGGGACACCTGGCACATGCTGTCGCATTTCGGCTGGCGGTCGGCCATCGCGGTCGTCGTGAACGCACTGGCGGTGACGCTGCTGTTCCGACGCGAGCTGGCGGCAATGAACGGCGCAGCCCTTGGCGCCGCGGAGCCGGTCCCGAGGTGGGTCTGTGTCGTGCACGTCCTGTTTCTGGCGGTCGTGGTCGCGTTTGCCCATCACCCGCCGGTTTTCCTCGGACTGATGCTGTTCTTCCTGGGCTTCGCGACGGCGTATCCACAGTTCCAGGACCGGCTGATCCTGCGCGAAGGTCTGCTCGTGGCGTCTTTTCTCGCCGGCCTCGTCGTGCTCGGTGGCCAGCAGCAGTGGTGGCTCGAACCGCTGCTGCGCGGCATGGATGCCAACACGGTGTACTTCGGCGCGACGCTGCTGACCGCCGTCACCGACAACGCGGCGCTGACCTACCTCGGCTCGCTGGTGGACGGTCTGAGCGACGACTTCAAGTACGCGCTGGTTGCCGGTGCCGTCACCGGGGGCGGCCTGACTGTCATCGCCAATGCGCCGAACCCTGCCGGCTTCTCGATTCTTCGAGGCCATTTCGAGGACGAGACGATCAATCCGTTGGGACTCTTTATCGCAGCGTTGCCACCCACGCTCGTTGCGGTCGTCGCTTTCCGGCTGCTTTGAAGGAGAACACCGTGCTCGATGCCTTCATCCTCGATTGGGTTGCGTGGTGGGCGACTGTGCCGCGAGAGTTTGCGTTCCTCATGGCGCTTCCTTTCCTGGTCGCAGCCCTGGCCCTGCTCGCCGACTGCCTGCGGCGTGCCCATTAAGTTCGCAGCGCGTTCCGCAAGCCCTTCACATATCCCTCCAAGACGGATAGCGGCCAGACGACCTTTGCATGACGCCTAGGGATAGTCCGCCCCGGGGTATGCGCTTGGAGTGGCCGGTTTGTAAGTTCTCTGTAAGCGGTTCTGAAAGACAGTCTCACTATTGCGGTGCGGGGGACGTTTGCAGATGCTTCTTCTCGTCTCTTCCCTGAAGCTGATCGCCGAGATCGCGCTGATGGC
>JBDSAB010000458.1:0-19407 GCA_039922395.1 Caldimonas sp. | reverse complement strand
TCAGCACGTGGATCTTGGCGTCGCGCCAATCGACCAGCGTGCCGTCCATCCAGATCTTTCCGTCGCGATCGGCCATCGACATGGCAGTCCTTTCGTGGGCAGGCGGTGCCGATATCGAAGGCCGCCGCGCAGGGGCTCGATTCTATTCGGCCGACCCGGCGCGGCGCCCGGGAAGTCGGTTAGGCGGGCACGTCCGCAGGACGCTCGAGCTGCCAGCGCTGGCAACGGCCGTTCGCGAATGTCACGACGACCTTCGAGCCGCCTTCATCGGCCCATTCATAGACCTCCCGGTCCGGATCGACGCGCCGTCCGAGGCTCTTCGTGAGGGCCAGCACCTGCAGCATCTGCAGGCCCTCGCGCAGCTTCGCATTCAGCATCACCGCGCTGTCGATGTGTCCGACCGGGGCCGAGCCGGCGTTGCGCATCACCCGCAGCGAGCGGTTGAACTGCAGGATCAGCCAGAACACGATCAGCGTGACGCCGAGCGCGAGACCCTTGATGCCGTAGCCCTGCCAGGCGGCCACCAGCAGCAGCGCGGCGAGCGCCCAGCCGAGGATCGGATTCATGTCGCTGGTGTCCCGCCGGTCACAGATCGCGCGCCAGTCCGATCGCGTCCTCGATTCGATCGACAGCGTGGATCGTCAGGCCCTCGATCGCGCGCGCCGTGCCTTTCGGCGCATTCGCCTTCGGCACCATCGCGATGCTGAAGCCGAGCTTGGCGGCTTCCTTCAGGCGCTCCTGGCCGCGCGGCGCCGGCCGGATCTCGCCGGCCAGGCCGACCTCGCCGAACGCGAGGAAGCCGCGTGGCAGCGGCTTGCCGCGCAGGCTGCTCTGGATCGCGAGCATCACCGCCAGATCGGCGGCCGGTTCGCTGATGCGCACGCCGCCAACCGCGTTGACGAAGACGTCCTGGTCCGAGGCGGCGATGCCCGCATGGCGGTGCAGCACCGCCAGCATCATCGCGAGGCGGTCGCGCTCGATGCCGACCGAGAGGCGGCGCGGGCTCGGCCCGCCGCTGTCGACCAGCGCCTGCACCTCGACCAGCAGCGGCCGCGTGCCTTCGAGCGTGACCAGCACGCACGTACCGGCGACCGGGTCGCCGTGCGTCGACAGAAAGATCGCGCTCGGGTTCGCGACCCCCTTCAATCCCTTCTCGGTCATCGCGAAGACGCCGATCTCGTTGACCGCGCCGAAGCGGTTCTTGATCGCGCGCACGAGCCGGAAGCTCGAGTGCGTGTCGCCCTCGAAATAGAGCACGGTGTCGACGATGTGCTCGAGCACGCGCGGCCCGGCGAGCGCGCCGTCCTTGGTCACGTGGCCGACCAGGATGATCGTCGTGCCGGTGCTCTTCGCGGTGCGCGTCAGCTGCGCCGCGCATTCGCGCACCTGCGCGACCGAGCCGGGCGCCGAGGTCAGTGCGTCGCTGTAGACGGTCTGGATCGAGTCGACGACGCAGACCGCCGGCTGCTCGGCATCGATGGCGGCGACGATCTTCTCGAGCTGGATCTCGGCCAGCACGCGCACCGCGCTGGCGCCGAGACCCAGGCGACGCGAGCGCAGCGCGACCTGCGCGCCGCTCTCCTCGCCGGTCACGTAGAGCGTCTTCACCTGACGCGACAGCGCGTCGAGCGCCTGCAGCAGCAACGTCGACTTGCCGATCCCCGGGTCGCCGCCGATCAGCACCACGCCGCCGGCGACGATGCCGCCGCCGAGCACCCGGTCGAGCTCGTCGACACCGGTCGGCTGGCGATCGACATCGGAGGCCTCGATCTCCGACAAGGTCGCGACCGCCTGCGTCGAGATCAGCCCGCGCGACGCGCCCTGATAGCGGTTGCGCGACGGTCCTTCGGCGATCGATTCGACCA
This sequence comes from Caldimonas sp., assembly GCA_039922395.1. Classification (GTDB taxonomy): domain Bacteria; phylum Pseudomonadota; class Gammaproteobacteria; order Burkholderiales; family Burkholderiaceae_C; genus Schlegelella_A. The sequence goes on along the minus strand of JBDSAB010000458.1, from coordinate 17,542 downwards.
GCGTGTTCCAGGCCCCGCAACTCGGACACTTGCCGAGCCACTTCGGGCTGATGCCGCCGCACTCGGTGCAGGTGTAGATCGACTTGTCCTTGGCCATGGCGGATTGTCGGCGAGCGCCGCACGACGTCGGCACGCTACTCGTCGACCTTGCTCCGTCCGGCCTTGACTTCTGCGCGCTGGCTCTTGCCCTCGAGACGGCGCTGCTTCGACGCGAACGACGGCCGCGTCGCCTTGCGCGGACGCGGCGGCGTCGCCACCCGCGTCACCAGGTCCTGCAGCCGGCGCAGCGCGTCGGCACGGTTCATGTCCTGGCTGCGCGTGGTCTGGGCCTTGATCACGACCACGCCGTCGGCCGTGATGCGATGGTCGCGCAGCATGAGCAGCCGATCCTTGACCGCATCGGGCAGCGACGACGCGCGGATGTCGAAGCGCAAGTGCACCGCGCTCGACACCTTGTTGACGTTCTGCCCGCCCGCGCCCTGCGCGCGCACCGCGGTCAGCTCGACCTCGGACTCGTCGATCGCAACCGTCACGGCCGCGGCAGCAGAAGAAGGATCCATCGCGAAAATCGACCGGCGCGGCGCCGCGTCAGTCGACGACCGGCACGCGAGCGGCCAGCGCGCACATCAGCTCATAGCCGACGGTGCCGGCGGAGCGCGCGACCTCGTCGATCGGCAGGACCGTGCCGCTCGACGCGACGCCCCACAAGGTGGCGACGCTGCCGACATGCGCGGCCGGAACCGGCGTCAGGTCTACGGTGACCATGTCCATCGAGACGCGGCCGACCAGTTCGGTGCGGACGCCGTCGACCAGCACCGGCGTGCCGGTCGGCGCAACGCGCGGATAGCCGTCGGCATAGCCGCAGGCGACGACGCCGATCCGCATCGGCCGCGGGGCGCGGAAGCTGCTTCCGTAGCCGACGCTGTCGCCGGCCTCGAGGTCCTGCAGCCCGATCAGCTCGGCGCTCAAGGTCATCGTCGGCCGCAGCTGCCAGTCGTCGATCGAATGCAGCGGGAAGTCGGGCGACGAGCCGTACAGCAGGATGCCCGGCCGGACCCAGTCGGCCCGCACCTCGGCGTCGGCACCGTGGCGCAGCGTGGCCGCGCTGTTGCAAAGCGAGCGCTCGCCCGGCAGGTCGCGGGTCGCCTCGTCGAATCTCTTCTGCTGTTCAGCGATGCCGGGCGACGCGGCCGGGTCGGCATCGGCGTCTGCCCAATGCGTCATCAAGGTGATCGCATCGACCTGGGTCAGACCGCTCAGGCGTTGCCATGCCGACCGGAACGCAGCCGGCTTGAAGCCGAGCCGGTTCATGCCGCTGTTCATCTTCAGGTACACGTGATGCGGCCGGTCGGTCTTGTGCGCGGCCAGCATGTCGATCTGGGCCGAGTGGTGAACCGTGTGCCACAGGTTGAGACGCGAACAGGTCTCGAGATCGCGAGGTCCGAAGCAGCCTTCGAGCAGCAGCACCGGGCCGCGCCAGCCGAGCGCGCGGACCTGCTCGGCCTCGGCGAGATCGAGCAGCGCGAAGCCGTCGGCACCCTTCAGTCCGGGGAACGCGCGGGCGATGCCGTGCCCGTAGGCATTCGCCTTGACGACCGCCCAGACACGCGCGCCCGGCGCGGCGCTGCGTGCGCGTGCGACGTTGTGAGCGAGCGCATCGACATCGATCCGGGCGCGTATCGGACGGGGCATCAATCGATTTTGCCAGCCGCATCGCAACGCCTTCGCGCCCGGCCCCCCCTTGGGTCCGCCAAAAAAGTCGCGTGCTATAACGCCGCCGCACAGACACACACGGGGCGGAAGACCCCCGCCGCCGGCGCGCCGAATGAAAAAGGGCTTCTACACCATCATGTCGGCGCAGTTCTTCAGCTCGCTGGCTGATAACGCGCTGTTGGTGGCGGCCATCGAACTCCTCAAGACCTCGGGCGCGCCGTCCTGGAACATCCCGGCGCTGACGCCGATGTTCGCGCTCTTCTACGTGATCCTCGCGCCCTTCGTCGGCGCCTTCGCGGACGCGATCCCGAAGGGCACGGTGATGTTCATCTCGAACGCGATCAAGGTGGTCGGCTGCCTGACGATGCTGTTCGGCGGCCATCCGCTGATCGCCTACGCGATCGTCGGTCTCGGCGCCGCCGCCTATTCGCCCGCCAAGTACGGCATCCTGACCGAGCTGCTGCCGGCGTCGCAGCTGGTCAAGGCGAACGGCTGGATCGAAGGCCTGACGATCCTGTCGATCATCTTCGGCGTGCTGCTCGGCGGTCAGCTGGTCGGCCATGTGATCTCGCGCCAGCTGCTCTCGTTCGACCTGCCGATCCTCGACACCGGCATCGCGTCCGCGCCCGAGGCTGCGATCGCGGTGATCGTCTTCCTGTACGCGGTCGCGGCCCTCTTCAATCTGCGCATTCCGCGCACCAATGCCCCGCTGCAGCCGCTCGCCCACAGCGTGCGCCTGCTGGTGCGCGACTTCTCGAACTGCAACGCCCGCCTCTGGAACGACAAGCTCGGCCAGATCTCGCTGGCGACGACGACCTTGTTCTGGGGCGTCTCGGGCAACCTGCGCGTGATCGTCTTCGCCTGGGCCGCGGCAGCGCTCGGCTACTCGACGACCCAGGCCTCGGCGCTGGTCGGGGTCGTCGCCATCGGCACCGCCGCCGGCGCGATCATCGCGTCGGTGTGGATGCGGCTCGACCAGGCCACCAAGGTGATCCCGTTCGGCATCGCGATGGGGATCCTGATCATCGGCCTCAACTTCATCACGAACGCGTGGGCGGCGGCGCCGTTCCTGATCTTTCTCGGCCTGATCGGCGGCTACCTCGTCGTGCCGATGAACGCGCTGCTGCAGCATCGCGGCGCCAACCTGATGGGCGCCGGACGTTCGATCGCGGTGCAGAACTTCAACGAGCAGGCCTGCATCCTCGGCCTCGGCGCGTTCTACACCGGCATGACGCGCTACGGCCTGTCGGCGTTCACGGCGATCGCCATCTTCGGCGTGCTGGTGGCCGGCACGATGTGGCTGATCCGGCGCTGGCACAAGTCGAACGTGGTCAAGTACCCCGACGAGATCGCCCACCTGCTCGCGATCGCGCGCAGCGACAAGCACTGAGCGCCCCCAGGGCGAACGCCGGTCCCGCACGGTGACCGGAGAATCGATCGATGGCGTCCGTCCCTTCCTTCCAGCAGCATCGAGTTGCCGGCTATCTGCCGGTCGCGGCGTTGGTCTTCAACGCGCTGGTCTGGGGCACCTCGTGGTGGCCGTTCCGGCGCCTCGAGTCGCACGGGCTGCATCCGCTCTGGGCCACCGCGATGATCTTCGTGCTCGCCGCTGTCGTGATCGCCGCACTGCGGCCGCGCGCGCTCGGCCAGGTGCTGCGCACGCCGGCGCTCTGGGTCCTCGTCGCTGCATCCGGCACCACCAACGCGGCGTTCAACTGGGCCGTGGTGATCGGCGACGTCGTCCGCGTCGTCCTGCTGTTCTATCTGATGCCGCTCTGGACCGTGCTGCTCGCGCGCGTGCTGCTTGGCGAGCGGTTCACCACGCAGGCGGCGTTGCGCGTCGCCCTCGGCCTGGCCGGAGCGGCGATCGTGCTGTGGCCGGCTGGCGCCGTCGGCGTGGGCGCGCTGCCATTGCCGCGCAGCCTCGCCGACGGCCTCGGCCTGCTCGGCGGCTTCACGTTCGCGCTCAACAACGTGATGCTGCGGCGCGAGGCGGCCCGACCGGAAGAAGGTCGTGCCCTCGCGATGTTCATCGGCGGCGCGCTGGTGGCCGGTGCGCTGGCAAGCGCTCTGGCGGCGCAAGGCGCGGTGGCGTGGCCGCCGCCGGTGGCGGCGGGCTGGGTCGGACTTGCTCTCGCACTCGGCGTGCTGTTCCTGTTCGGCAACCTTGCGCTGCAGTACGGTGCCGCGCGCCTGCCGGCGAATCGGACTGCCGTCGTGATGCTGACCGAGGTGCTGTTCGCCGCGGCCTCGGCCGTCGCCTTCGGCGGCGAGGTGCTGACCTGGCCGCTCGTGATCGGCGGCGCGCTGATCGCCTGCGCGGCGGCGCTCTCGAGCCCGACGCCGGCGGCGACGCCTCCGCCCGAGCCGACGACGCACCAAGCGCGATCCGGCACCTGAGGCCTCGCGGCCCGCGGCGCTACCATGCCGAATCACATTCGACCGGTGAGGCCCGCATGGCAAACGACGCAACCAGCATCTACGACTTCGAAGCGCTGTCCATCGACGGCAAGCCGGCGCAGTTGTCGACGCAGCGCGGCAAGGTGCTGCTGATCGTCAACACCGCGAGCGCCTGTGGCTTCACGCCGCAGTTCGCCGGCCTCGAATCGCTGTGGAAGGACTTTGGCGCACGCGGCCTCGTCGTCGTCGGCTTTCCGAGCAACCAGTTCGGTGGTCAGGATCCGAAGCCGAACGACGAGATCGCGTCGTTCTGCCAGCTCAACTACGGTGTCTCGTTCCCGATGATGGCGAAGGTCGACGTCAACGGGGCCCAGGCCCATCCGCTCTGGAAGTGGCTGACGCGCGAAGCACCGGGCATCCTCGGCAGCCAATCGGTCAAGTGGAACTTCACGAAGTTCCTGGTCGGCCGCGACGGCAAGGTGGTCAAGCGCTATGCGCCGACCGACACGCCCGACTCGATGCGGCGCGAAATCGAAGCGGCCCTCGCCGCCTGATCCGAAGGACCGCCATGTTCCAGCACGTCGAGCCGTTCGCCGGCGATCCGATCCTGAGCCTCAACGAGGACTTCCAGAAGGATCCGCGCCCGGGCAAGATCAACCTCAGCATCGGCATCTACTTCGACGACGCCGGCCGCATCCCGGTGCTCGACTCGGTGCGGCGCGCCGAGCAGCAGGTCTGCGCCGCATCGGGACCGAAGCCGTACCTGCCGATCGAAGGCGCCGCGAACTTCCGCAGCGCGGTGCAGACACTGCTGTTCGGTCCCGAGCACGAGGCGACGCGCTCGGGCCGCGTCGTCACGATCCAGGCGGTCGGCTCGAGCGGCGGCCTGAAGGTCGGCGCCGACTTCCTCGCCCGCTGGTTCCCGCGCAGCGAGGTCTGGGTCAGCGATCCGACGTGGGACAACCACCGGTCGATGTTCGAAGGCGCGGGCCTCGCCGTCCACACCTACCCGTACTACGACCCGGCCACCGGCGGTCTCGCGTTCGACGCCATGCTCGAGACGCTGCGCCGCGTGCCGGCGCAGAGTGTGGTGCTGCTGCACGCCTGCTGCCACAACCCGACCGGGGTCGACCTGACGCAGGCGCAATGGGACGCGCTGATCCCGCTGCTCTGCGAACGCCGGCTGGTGCCGTATCTCGACCTCGCGTACCAGGGTTTCGGCGACGGCATCGAGGCCGATGCCTATGCGGTGCGGGCACTGGCCGCGGCGCGCCTGGCCGACGGCAGTCCGCTCAGCTTCTTCGTCGCCAATTCGTTCTCGAAGAGCATGAGCCTGTACGGCGAACGCTGCGGTGCGCTGAGTGCGGTCTGCCCGAACGCGGCGCAGGCGACGAACGTGCTCGGCCAGCTCAAGTTCACGATCCGGCGCAACTATTCGAGCCCGCCGATCCACGGCGGCCAGATCGTCGCGACGGTGCTGACCGATCCGGCGCTCCGCAGCGCCTGGACCGCCGAGCTCGATGCGATGCGCACGCGCATCCTGTCGATGCGCCAGACGCTGCACGCGGTGCTGCGCGCCAAGATGCCCGGGCGCGACTTCGACTACTTCCTGACGCAGCGCGGCATGTTCAGCTACACCGGCCTGTCGCCGGCGCAGGTGGACCGCCTGCGCGAGCAGCACGGCGTCTATGTGATCCGCTCGGGACGGCTCTGCGTCGCCGGCCTCAACAGCCAGAACGTCGAACCGACCGCGCTCGCGATGGCCTCGGTGCTCTAGCCAGATCCGACCCGCCGCGATCCGAGCGCTTCGCGTCGAAGCCGAATCGGCTCAGGCCTTCCGCGCCGGCGCGCCATGCAGGCGGCGCGCGTGCAGCCCGAGCCCGGTCGCAACGCTCGCGAAGCGATCGCCGCGCACCACCGTCGCCGCCGGGAACGCCGCCGCCAAACGATCGGTCAGCAGGCGCAGACCGGTCGAGCCGCCGGTGAAGTAGAGCGCATCGATCGCCGTCGCCGACAGCCCGGCTTGGCGGACCGTCTCGCGCGCAACGTCGACGATCCGATCGGCGTCCGCGTCGAGCGCCTGGTGGGCGGTCTCGTGGCGCACGCCGACGGCGAGGCCCGACTCGATCCGACCGAGATCGATGCGGGTGGCGCCGCCTTCGGAGACCTCGATCTTCGCGGCTTCAGCGCGCGCCAGCAGGTCGTGGCCGAGCCGTTCGCCGAGCACGCGCAGCAGGCGCGCGTGGTGCCTCGGCTCGGCGTAGAAGGCGCGCATCTGGCGCAGCTCGGCGACGCGCTGCGGGTTGTAGACCGTGTTGATCAGATGCCAGGTCGCGAGGTCGAAGTAGACCGCGCTCGGCACCTCGCGCGCGGGCGCGCCGGCCGACGCCGGACCGAACGCGCCATAGCCGAGCTCGGGCAGGATGCTGGCGAGCTCGATGCGCCGATCGAAGTCGGTGCCGGCGATGTGGACGCCGTGGTTGGCGAGGATGTCGGCCTTGCGGTCGAGCGCGGCGGCACGCCGCGGCCCGACCCGGACGACCGAGAAGTCGGACGTGCCGCCGCCGATGTCGGCGACCAGCACGACCTGCTCGGCCTCGACACCGCGCTCGTAGTCGAACGCGGCGGCGATCGGCTCGTACTGGAAGCGGACGTCCCGAAAGCCGGCCTGGCGCGCCGCGCTTTCGAGCGCGCGCTGCGCGGACGCGTCGCGCGCAGGATCCTCGTCGACGAAGAAGACCGGCCGGCCGAGCACCACATGCGCCATCGGCGCGCCGGCGGCGGCCTCGGCGCAGGCCTTCAGGCGTTGCAGATAGCCGGTGACGACATCGAGGTACTTGACCGCGCGACCGCCGCCGACATCGGTCGTCTGGTCGATCAGCGTGCTGCCGAGGATGCTCTTCATCGACCGCATCAGGCGGCCATCGATGCCGTCGACGTAGGCTGCGACCGCCGCGCGCCCAAACTCCCGAGCGGGCAGGGCCGCCGATCCCTCGACCGCATAGAAGACCGCCGTCGGCATCGTCGGATAGCCGGCCTCGAGCTCGACCAGCCGCATCCCTGCCGCGCCATCGGGAATGCAGACCGCCGAGTTGGAAGTGCCGAAGTCGATCGCGCAGTACATCGCCAAACGGCCGCCAGCAGCGGCCAGGAACGGAAGGGGGCGCGATTCTACGCAGGGGCGCCTGCATCCCGGCTCCAAGGCGGCCAGCAGCCGGGCGCGGCGACGCACGCTCGTCGGCGGACATTCGCCGGAATCGGGATGCCTTGCGAGGAGCGGGCCGCCGCACGGACAATCGACGGATCACTTGGGGCATCGGGAGACGGACATGAAGGTTGGCTTCTCAGCACTGTTGATTTCCATCGCGTTGCTGGTCGGCGCGCCCGCGATCCTTGCAGCCGATACCGCGCCGAGCCGGACCACCGCACCCGACAAGCTGGGTAGCGTGAGGGCCCACATTGCCGAGAAACGCTGGCAAGCAGCGATCGACGAGCTCAAGGCGCTGAACGACACCGGCAGCGCCGATTGGAACAACCTGATGGGCTACAGCCTGCGCAAGCTCGGCGTGCCCGACTATGGCCAGGCCGAGAAGTTCTATGCCGAGGCGCTGCGGATCGATCCGAAGCACCGCGGCGCGCTCGAGTACTCCGGCGAGCTGTACCTGATGACCGGCAACCTGCCGAAGGCCGAGGAGCGCCTGGCCACCCTCGACCGCGTGTGCACGTTCTCGTGTGAGGAATATCGCGACCTGAAGCGCTCGGTCGAGCGCTACAAGGCCGCCGGCAACAAGTACGTCGCGGCGCCGTGAGCGAACACGCGGGCCGCGTTACAAGCGAGCCCGCGAATCCGGAACTTCTTCCTTTCGCCTCGCTTTTCGAGCGATCACGAACGCGCCGGCGAACGCACACTGGCCAGCCCTACCCGACAGGTTCGGTCGCGATGAAGCTCCTCTTCGACACGGCATGGTTCACGGCGCTGACGCGCTGGAGGGCGGAGCGCCGCGTCGATCCCGATGCCGGCGACATGGGCACCGCCTTCGGCCTCGACTCCATCACGGTCGTCGACTTCGAAGCGAGCGCCGGACCGAGCGAGTTCGCCAATTCCGCGATGACCGACTGGCAGCGCCGCGTGACGCGACGCTCCGGTCTCTGATCCCTCGAACATCCTGACCGGGCGCCGGGCGCGCTCCGCGACGGGTAAGTCGACCCGCCGGTCGCTTGGCGACTCACACGTTCACGGCAATGCGTCGGCCGCCATAATCGGCCGATGGAGCGCCCATCCTTTCGCCAGAAGATGCTGCGCTCCCGCGAGGAGGCGATCGTCGTCTCGGTCAATCGCCTGCTCGCCGAGAAGGGCTTCGAGACCATGACGATGGACGAGGTCGCGGCCGACGTCGGCATCGCCAAGGCGAGTCTCTACAAGCACTTCAACTCGAAGGAGGAGCTCGCCGGCGCCGCGATGATCCGGGTGCTGGAACGCGCCCTCGAGCAGGTCGACGTCCTCGAGCGCGACGGACCACCGCGCGAGATCGCTCGGTTGAAAGCGATGACGCGCTGGACGCTCGACCTGCAGCTCGCCGGCGAGATGCCGTCGCTGCCGGCCCAGAACTCGGCGCTGCGCAATGCGCTGATCGCCAACAAGGCCTATCTCGACCGCCTGATGCGCCTCAGCGACCGGCTCGGTGCCTGGATCACCGCGGCACAGGGCGCAGGCGACCTGAACGCGGCCTTGCCGCCCGAGCTGGTGCTGTACACGCTGTTCGCGCGTGCCTGCGATCCAGTCCTGAGCCTGCTGAAGGTCAGCGGCAACCTCAGCGACGACCAGATCGCCGCGGCGCTGATCTCGACCTGTTTTGACGGCCTGACCGGACCGCGCCGCTGAGGCGCGACGCTGTCGACGGTCCCTCAGACGTCGAGGATCAGCAGCGGCTGGTGCTCCTCGGCCTCGCCTTTGCGCGCGTGCCCGCGCGCGTTGCAGACGACCCGGGTCTCGCCGCCGGCATGCGCGATCCGGTAGTCGTGCGTGCAGTGCAGGTGGCCGTGGATCCAGAGCTGCGCGTGCTCGAGCAGATCATCGTCGGCGTTGCAGAAGCTGGCGGTCCCGCTTTGCCGGCCATAGCGCGGGTCGGCGCTCATCGCGCTCGGCGCGAAATGGGTGATGACCACGGTCGCGTCCCATTCGCCATCCGGCCGGATCAGTTCGCGTTCGAGCCAGGCCCGGCAGCGCAGCGCATCGGCGCGCACCGCGTCGGCGTCGTACGGCTGGCCGTCCTGCGTCGCGCCCATCAGCTGCATGAAGTAGCTGGCCGCCCGCATCGCCTTCTCGCGCCGCGTCGGCCCGAACAAATCGAAATCGGACCACCGGGTGGTGCCGACGAAGCGGATGCGGCGACCCTCGGCATCGACGCGGACCGCGCTTTCGCATTCGAGCAAGGTGATCGACAGGGCCTCGCAGCGGCGCCGCAGCGCCGGCCACGCCTCGGTGAGGTCGCGGCCGTCGAACTCGTGATTGCCGGCCACCAGCAGGATGGGCTGCGGCCAGTCGCGGAACCGGTCGAACGCGGCCCAGGTGCTGTCGATGTCGCCGGCCAGGACCAGCAACTCCGCGCCCGGCGCAGGCTCCGGCGCGTACGTCTCGGTTTCGAGATGGAGGTCGGACAGCAGCTGGATGCGCATCGACAGCTCGCGCCGGCCCGTTCAGCGGCGCGCCAGCGGTTGCGGCCGACTCACCCCGCGCCGTGGCACTGCTTGAACTTCTTGCCGCTCCCGCACGGGCACGGGTCGTTGCGGCCCACCTTCGGCGCCTCGCGCTTCACGGTGTCGACCTTGTAGCGCATGTCGCGGGTCAGGTCGTACAGGTCGGCCACCGTCGCGACCAGGTCCTCGATCGCTTCATCGAGATCGGTCAACGGCTGCTCGCGGTCGAGCAGTGCGACCAGCTCGCGTTCCTCGTCGGTCTCGGCCGGCAGATGCCGATAGAGCCGGGCCAGCGACGCCATCACGCCGTCGTCCTCGATCTCCTCGAGGTCCGGAAAGCAGCCCGCGGCATGCTGGAACCCGGCCACCCACGGCATCAGCGAGCGCGAGACGGGCGGCAGCTTCGATGCCGGGTCGGCCTCGTCGGGCGCGGCATCCGCACCGTCCGTTTCGTCGTCGGCCTCGAGCACCAGCGGGTCGAACCAGCCGTCCTCGGCCAGCGCCCGGTTCAAGGCGGCATGCCGGCGCGAGATCAACGCGGTCGTGCGCTGCTTCCAGGTCGCGTCGACCGCATCGGGCAGCGGACGCCCTTCGAAATCGAAGACATGGGCGAGCCAGGTCGCGGGCTCGAGCAGCACCGGCTGGACGATGGCGCCACAGAGGTAGCCGTCGAGCATCACCACATCGAGCGGCTCGAGCGGCTCCGGCGTCTCCGCCAGCAGGTCGTCGAGCTCGGCGAATTCGGCGTCGGTCAGGTCGCGCGCAGGCGCCGGCGTCGGCGGTCGTGTCGTCAGCGTCATGCCGGGGTGCCTGCGTGTGGCAGCGAACGGCCGCTGCGGAGTTCGTCAAACACCGAAGCGCGTCTCGAGGCGGGACTTGGTGGCCGCGATCTCGCCGGGCAGGTGGTAGGCGAGCTGCTTGAACAGACCGTCGTGAAGGCCGAGCTCGGTCTTCCAGGCGGCCTTGTCGATGCTGGTCACTTGCTCGTACTGCGCACGGCTGAAGTCGAGGCCCTTCCAGTTGAGGTCGTCGTAGCGCGGCGTGGTGCCGAAAGGATTTTCCGCGCCCTGCGCCGAGCCGCGCACACGCTCGACGATCCACTGCAGCACGCGCATGTTCTCGCCGTAGCCGGGCCAGACGAAGCGGCCATCGGCGCCCTTGCGGAACCAGTTGACGCAGAAAATCTTCGGCAGGGTCGCACCTTGCGACTCGAGCTTCTGGCCGATGTCGAGCCAGTGCTGGAAGTAGTCGCTCATGTTGTAGCCGGCGAACGGCAGCATCGCGAACGGATCGCGGCGGACAACGCCTTGCGCGCCGGCGGCGGCGGCTGTGGTCTCAGAGCCCATCGTCGCGGCCATGTAGACGCCTTCGAGCCAGTCACGCGCCTCGGTCACCAGCGGCACGGTGGTCGAACGGCGGCCTCCGAAGATGAACGCATCGATCGGGACGCCGGCCGGGTTGTCCCAGTCGTCGTCGAGCGCCGGGTTGTTGGTCGCCGCGACGGTGAAGCGAGCGTTCGGATGGGCCGCCTTCGCGCCGGTCTCCTTCGCAATCGCCGGCGTCCAGTCCTGGCCCTGCCAGTCGATCAGATGCGCCGGCGGCGTGTCGGTCATGCCTTCCCACCAGACGTCGCCGTCATCGGTCAGCGCGACGTTCGTGAAGATCACGTCGTGTTGCAGGCTGGCCATGCAGTTGTGGTTGGTCTGGTCGTTGGTGCCGGGTGCCACGCCGAAGTAGCCGGCTTCCGGGTTGATCGCGTAAAGCCGGCCGTCCTGGTTCGGCTTGATCCAGGCGATGTCGTCGCCGATCGTCGTGACTTTCCAGCCTTCCATGCCGGCCGGCGGGATCAGCATCGCGAAATTGGTCTTCCCGCAAGCGCTCGGGAACGCCGCAGCGACATAGTGCTTGCGGCCCTCCGGCGACGTCACGCCGAGGATCAGCATGTGCTCGGCGAGCCAGCCCTGATCGCGGCCCATCGTCGAGGCGATCCGCAGCGCAAAGCATTTCTTGCCGAGCAACGCATTGCCGCCATAGCCCGATCCGTAGCTCCAGATCTCCTGCGTCTCGGGGTAGTGGACGATGTACTTGGTGGGGTTGCACGGCCAGGCGACATCCTTTTGCCCCGGCTCGAGCGGCGCGCCGACGGTGTGCATGCAGGGCACGAAATGACCGTCGCTGCCGAGCACGTCGAGGACGGCGCGTCCCATGCGCGTCATGATCTTCATGTTGACCGCGACATACGCGCTGTCCGACAGTTCGACGCCGATGTGGGCGATCGGCGAGCCGAGCGGACCCATCGAGAACGGCACCACGTACATCGTGCGGCCGCGCATCGCGCCGCGAAACAGGCCGGGCTGGCCGTCCTTGCCGGTCTCGAGCAACGCCCGCATCTCGGCCGGCTCGATCCAGTTGTTGGTCGGCCCGGCGTCCTCGGGACGCGCCGAGCAGATGAAGGTCCGGTCCTCGACCCGGGCGACGTCGCTCGGGCTGCTGCAGGCGAGGTAGCTGTTCGGCCGCAGCTCCGGGTTGAGACGTTTGAAGGTGCCGGCGGCGACCAGCTGCGCGCAGAGCCGGTCGTATTCGGCCTGGCTGCCGTCGCACCAATAGATGTCCTTGGCTTCGGTCAAGGCCGCCATGTCGGCGACCCAGGCGATCAGCTTGGGGTGGCGCACATAGGACGGCGCGTTGCGGTGCACGCCTGCCATCAGGGGACGGTTCATCGAAGGTATCCGATAGGAAGTGAGAATTCGGTTCGGGCGCGGCGTGCAACCGGGCCGGCTCTTCGAGAGCCCCAGGATCGCCCGGTGGTACGACCGATCGGGGGCATCATGCCGACCCGTCGGCAGCTCGGTAAGCCCCCAGTTAAGCGTCGGTGCGCGAGTGTAGTAGCCCGGCAATCGGCGCTCCCGAGCGACCTATGCAAAACCGGAATGGGTTCATGCGGGCGCTGCTCCAGGCGCCTTCTCGCTCCAAGTTCGGGCTTTTTGCGGTCTTCCTTCATGTCCGGGACTGGTCGTACCGCCTGGGAACATGACCAAGTCCTAATAATTCGTCCATGCTGCGCCGCGCACTCCTTCTGGGCTTTGTTGCCGTCGGCTCGATCGCGGCAGCCCAAAGCCGATCGCAGCGAGCGGCCGGCGGGCCACTTCGCCTCGGCGCCGATTCGGCACTTGTCGACTCGGGTCTGGCGGCCGTGCTCCAGCAAGCATTCATGCAAGACACCGGTCTGGCAGTCCAGCTGGCGGGCGCGCCAGCGATGCCGCTGCTCGATGCGCTGGCCGCCGGCGAACTCGACGTCGGGCTCTGCAACACGCCTGCCGCAGAAGGTCGGCTCGATGGCCAGGGCCTGGTCCACGACCGACAGTTCATCGCCAGCGGCGAGTTCGTTCTGGTCGGGCCGCCGAAGCCGATCAGCACAGCCCTGCGCCTCGCCAAGGGCGAGGTTCGGAGCGCAGGGGCTGCACTGCGCTGGCTGCACGAAAGCGCGCAAGCGCAGGCTCAGCCGGTCGTTTTTCTGACCGGCAACGATGGCTCGGGCGCTCACGTGGCCGAGCAGGAGGCCTGGCGCGCCGCGCAGATCGCGCCGCAGGCTCCTTGGTACCAGCCGGCGCAAGCGGGCCGCAGCCTGATCGCGCAAGCCCGCGACAAAGGCGCCTACGCGATCGTCGAGCGCGGAGCCTGGACTGCTCAAGGCGGTTCGCCCTTGGCGATCCTGGTCGAGAACGATCGCGGGCTGACCGAGACGATTCACGCAATGCGCTCGTTCCGCTCGCCGCACCCTGCCGGCAAGATGTTCGTGGCGTGGATCGCGGGACGCCGCGGCCGTGCGGTCGTCGCGGCCCAACGCGGCTACCGCGTGCCGGCGGCCTGACGCCGGTCGGCAACGCTGACGACAGTCGACTCGGCCGACTCGCCCGACTCGCCCGGCACGTTTCGGGCATAGTGCGCGCCGTGCCTTCCAAGCTGCTGAGCCTCAACACGTCACGAGCCATGCCGCTCGACGTCAACGGCCGCACGGTGCTGAGCGGCATCGTCAAGCGCAGCGTCGACGGGCCGCGCGCCGTCGGCCGCCTCGGCATCGAGGGCGACGAGCAGGCCGACCTGACCGTCCATGGCGGCCTCAGCAAGGCCGTCTACGCCTACCCGCATGAGCACTATCCGTTCTGGCAGACCGTGCGCGCGCAGGTCGGGGTCGCGCCCTGGGACGACGTGCTGCCGTTTGGCGCGCTCGGCGAGAACCTGACCGTGTCGGGTGTGCTCGAGACCGATGTCTGGATCGGCGACCTGCTGCGCTTCCCCGACTGCACGCTCGCCGTCAGCGAACCGCGTTTCCCGTGCGGCAAGTTCAACGCGGTGATGGGGTTCAAGCAGGCGGCGCGGGCGATGGTCTCCCAAGCCTGGTGCGGCTTCTACCTGGCGGTGCGCGTCGAAGGAACGATCCGCGGTGGCGAGTCGTTCGAAGTCGTCCCCGGTCCGCGTGAAGTCGGCATCGTCGAATTGTTCCGGGCCCGTACCAAGACCTGACCATCCGCAGGCGGGCGAAGTCGCGGCCTTGTCCGACAGCGGCCGGGATGGACCGCACAGAGACTACGATGCCCCGGTCGCGGCGCGAGCCCTTCGCACACGCGATTCCAACGAAACCACCCGAGAGGAACCACCCATGAGCATCATCAGTTTCATCAAGGAAGCCGGCGAGAAGCTCTTCGGTCAAAAGGCAGCCGCGCCCGCCGCTGCACCAGCCGCCGAGGCTGCGGCGCTGCAGACCAAATCGGATGACGCCGACAAGACCGCAGCCCAAGCGATCGAGAAGTACATCGCATCGCAGAACCTGTCGGCCGACGGCCTGACGGTCGAGTACGACGGCTCGCAGCAGGCGGTGACGGTGTCGGGCGTCGCGCCGGATCAGGCGACGAAGGAGAAGATCGTGCTGTGCTGCGGCAATGTGCAGGGCATCGCGAAGGTCAACGACATGCTGACGGTCGAGCAGCCGGCCGACGAGTCGCGCTACTACACCGTCGTCAAGGGCGACACGCTGTCGGCGATCGCAAAGAAGGAATACGGCAACGCCAACGCGTACATGACGATCTTCGAGGCGAACAAGCCGATGCTGAGCAACCCGGACAAGATCTACCCGGGCCAGCTGCTGCGCATCCCGGCCGCCTGACCGTTCGACAACGGCCGCATCCCCGCGGATGCGGCCGGCCGCGGTCACACCAGGCCGCACCTTTGGTTCGCGCAGCGAGCGCATCGTACAGTCGGCGCTGATTCCGCTCCGATCCGCTTCCGATGCTCGCCTACCGCCATGCGTTCCACGCCGGCAATCACGCCGACGTGCTGAAGCACACCGTGCTGACGCAGGTGCTGCGCCACATGAACGCGAAGGACAAGCCGTACCGGTTGGTCGACACCCATGCCGGCGCCGGCGGCTATTCGCTCGAAGGCCGCTATGCGCAGAAGAAGGGCGAGTACGAGCAGGGCATCGCCCGGCTCTGGGAGCGCGACGATTTGCCCCCGGCCGTCGCCGACTACGTCGAGCTGGTGCGTCGGTTCAATCCGGATGGCCGGCTGACGCAGTACCCCGGCTCGCCGGCTCTCGCCCAGATGGTGCTGCGCTCGCAAGATCAGCTGCGCCTGTTCGAACTCCACCCCACCGACCACCGCATCCTCGCCTCGTACCTCGGCCCGCTGAAGGGCGCCGAAGTCTTCGACACCGACGGCTTCGACGGTCTGAAAGGCCAGGTCCCGCCGTCGACCCGGCGCGCGGTCGTGCTGATGGACCCGAGCTACGAAGGCAACGGCGACTACGCCAAGGTCGTCGGCGCGCTTCGCGATGCGGTCACGCGCTTTGCCGAAGGCGTGTACGTGGTCTGGTATCCGCAGGTCACGAAGCTCGAGGCGGCGCAGCTGCCGAGACGACTTGAAGCGCTGGCCCCCAAAGGCTGGCTGCATGCGCGGCTGAGCGTGCAGGAGCCCGATCGGCTCGGCTTCGGCTTGGCGGGCAGCGGGGTCTTTGTGATCAATCCGCCCTACACGCTGCACGCGCAGCTGCAGACGGTGCTGCCCTATCTGACCGATGTGCTCGGCCAGTACGACGGCGCCAATTTCCTGCTTGAGGAACGGCCCGGCTGAGTCCGGGCGGCCCGCGTTACTTCGGCGCGGAGGCCGCGGCGGCGGCGTGCGATTTGCGCAGGCTCGCCATCCACTCGGTCCAGTCCTGGGGGCCGACGTCATGGCGCTTCTTCAGGTTGCCGAGCACGTAGCCCCAGGCGCGATCGAAGTACGCATACGTCTTGTCCCATTCACCCCCGGCGCCCCAGCCGGTGTGGTGCAACGTGACGCGGGTCGACTTGCCGTCGACGTCGGCCAGGCGCACGATGACGAAGGTGCGCTGGGCTCGCGCTTCGGGCAGCGAAGGCGGAGCGTTCCAGTCGAAGCTCAGCATCGTCGGCCGCTGCAGCGCCATGAAGCGCATGTCGTCGGCGCCCTTCGAGCCGGGCGAGGCGAGCGGGTCCATGTGGACGTGGAAGGCGCCGCCGACGCGCGGTTCGATCTCGGCTTCGGGTGCAAAGAACGACTCGATGCCTGCCTTGCTGGTCCAGGTCTGCCAGACCGATTCGATCGGCGCAGCGACGACGACCTCTTTCTCGATCGCCCGCTCCGCGGCCTGGACGCACGGTGCGAACAGAAGGCAAGTCCACAGGATCACGCTGCGCATGACGTTCCTTTCGAGGTTCAGGAGGCCGGCGAAACGGCCGCCGCCGGCGTCCGCTTCAGATCGCGGAACGCGACGAACAACCACGACCGCATTCCGACCACCAGCGTGTACGCGCGCTTCTGGTCGGGACCGAGCTTCTGATCGGTCAGGTGCTGCTGCGCGAAGTCCCTGCCGACGCGCTGCAGACGCTCGACGAACGTCGTCGCGAGCGACGGGCTGATCTGGCCGTGGACCAGCATCAGCATCTCGCCGTCGCCGTCGAAGCCGCCGCTGTAGTAGTCGTCGATGACGTGCTCGCGGAAGTAGGCCATCACCGGCCCGTTCGGACGCCAGCGAAAGCCCTTCGCGACCTTCAGCCGATAGCGGTTGAGAGGCCGCAACTCGATGATGCCGAGGCGGTCGAGCTGGACCAGCAGGCGCACGCATTCGGCCTCGGCGATCGCATAGGTGCCGGTGATCTGCTCGAAGGTCCACTGGCTCAGCGCGCAGATCGCAAGCAGCAGCAGCTTGCGATCGGCGACGACGGCGCGCTCCTGGTCGAGCGTCAGCTCGTGGCGCAGCGGCTGCGCGTCGGCCACCTTGCGGGCGAGCTCGGCGAAGTCCATCTTCAGCACGCGCAGGATCTCGTCGATGCGGGTCAGCGGCATGTCGGCTTTGGCAAACATCCGCTTGATGCTCGACTCCGACATGCCGAGCTGTTCGGCGAGCTCCGCATAGGTCAGGTGCGCCGACTTCAGTTCTTCCTTCAGCGCGGTGACGAGATCCTGAGTGGTGCTCATGGGGCCGCAGTATGGCAAAGCGTGCCGGCGGCGCCACCGTCGCCATCGGTACGCGGCCGGGCGGCCGCCCAATAGCAATCGCGGACCTGACTCCACGCGTCGACCCGCCTCCGGTAGCACGGCGCGCTACCGGCTGGCGCAGTCCGCAGCACACCCTCGAAGGCGATGGCGCGCCGCGCCGCGCTGCGCAAGACTGCGCCCCGTGTTCAACCCCGACCCCACCCCAATGCAAGCCTCC
>JBDSAB010000457.1:0-6861 GCA_039922395.1 Caldimonas sp. | reverse complement strand
CCTCAGCCAAGCAGCCGCCGGTTCAGCGTGTAGGTGCCGGAGTGGGTCGCCTCGGCGATCACGTGGTCGCGCACCGCGCGGCGCGCCTCGGTGCCGTTGAACGTGCCGGACAGCGCCAGCCGATCGGTCTTCAGCGCATACAGCGTGAAGACGTAGTGGTGGATCAGCGAATCGTTGAACGGCGGGAACGGCCCGTCGTAGCCGAAGTAGTTGCCGGCCATCTCGGCATTGCCGGCGAACCAGCCGGTGTAATCGTTGAGGCCCTGGCGAGCGGCCTCGAAGCCGGACACCTGGACCTGCGGCCCGCTTTTGCCGCGCGCCGTGAAGCCGCGGCTGAAGGCGCCTTCGGCGATCCGGTGACAGCGCGCCGGCACGTCGACCAGGATCCAGTGGAAGAAGTCGGTCCGCGGCAGGTCGGCCGGCACCTCGCGATCGGTCTGGTTGACGTCGTCACCGCGGCTCGGCACGTCGAAGTCGTGGCAGATCAGCGCGAACGACTGGGTGCCGGCGGGCACCTCGCTCCACTCGAAGTGCGGATTGAGGTTCTCGGAAAAGCCGGCACCGCCCTTGCCGTCGGGTTTGCCGGCCGCGTAGCGCTCGGGAATCCGGTCGCCGTTGGCCCAACTGTCGCTCCACAACTTCATGATGCGGTCCTGCTGCGTGCCGTGTCGTTCGGATGAGGCATCAGACGCCCCAGACGATGTCGGCGCCTTCGCGCTGCGAACGTCGCATCATCTCCAGCAAGGGCCACGCCCGCTGACGCAGGCTGACGTTCGCGCCGCCGGCCGATTCGTCCGGCTCATCGCCGCCCGCCTTGCCCCGCGCCGCCTCCTCTGCGGCGACGGCCGCCTCGAGCGCCGCAATCGCCGCCGGCAGCGCACCGACCTCGATGATCCCTTTGGCGGCCGGTTCGCGGCCGACGATGCGAAGAAGGTTGTCGCCCACCGGGCCCATCACGATCAGGTCAGCGGTGGCCTTGCTCTTGAAGCGATAGATCATGGGTCAGCTCTGCGCGTACATATAGCCGCGGTTGAAGGGGAATTGGGATTGTGCGCCGCGGATCGGGCCGTCGCCGATATCGCCGGTCGGCCGCGCGGCCACCATCTGCGACAGCGAAAGCCAGCCGTGCTCGAAGCACATCGCGCTGCCGGCGAGATAGAGCCGATAGGCCCGGACGACACTTTCGCGCGTGACCTTGCGGGCCTGTTCGAGGCGCGCCTCGAGTGCATCGCTCCAGGCCCACAGCGTCCGACCGTAGTGCGGCCGCAGGTTCTCGACGTCGAGCGGCTCCAGATCGGCCTCGCCCATCATGCGCAGCACCGCCGACACGTGCATCAACTCGCCGCCCGGGAAGATGTAGCGCTCGATGAAATCACCGAGTCCCGCGCCGAGCTGGTGATTGCGGGTACCGCCGGCCGTGATGCCGTGGTTCATCAGCAGCCCGCCCGGCTTCAGCAGCCGGTGGATCTTCGCGAAGTAGACCGGCAGGTAAGCGCTGCCGACGTGCTCGAACATGCCGACCGAGGCGATCTTGTCGAACGGCTCGTCTTCCGGCAGCTCGCGGTAGTCGAGCAACTCCATCGTCACGCTTCCGCGCAGGCCGCGCTCATCGATCATGCGATTCACATAGGCATGCTGGTTCCTGCTGAGCGTAATGCCGTGGGCCCGCACGCCGTAGCGCTCGGCGGCCCACAGCAGCAAGCCGCCCCACCCGGCACCGATGTCGAGAAAGCGTTCGCCGCGCCGGAGCATCAGCTTCTTGCAGATGTGGTCGAGCTTGGCCTCCTGCGCCTGCTCGAGCGTCATCGACGCCTCCCGATAGTAGGCACAGGAATACAGGCGCTTGCCGTCCAGCCAAAGCCCGTAGAAATCGTCCGAGACGTCGTAGTGGAACTGGACCTGGCGCGCGTCCGAGCGCAGCCCGTGGCGCGCCTTCGACTTCGCGCCGTGGGCGATGTGGCGCCACCACTGCAGCGGCGCCGGGTCGTCGGCGCGGGTCGGATCGTCGCCGATCAGCTTCCATGCGATCGTCATCAGGTCGCGCATGCTGCCGTCGAAGTCGACCCGTCCCTCGACGTAGTCCTGGCCGACCTTGCCCATCTGACCGGTGGCGATCGAGGCGAGCGGCCCGAGGTCGTTGAGGCGAAAAGTGACGGCCGCATCGGCCGCGCCGATCCGTCGTCCGCCGGGCAAGGTCAGCGCCAGCGGCACCTTCAAGGAGCCGAGTTTTTGCTCGAGGAGCGCGTCGACAGCAGCCATGTCCCGGTGACCTCCAGGACTACCACTTTACTAAGAAACTTCAGGGGGTCGCCGGCTACGGCGCGTTGACCCGGACCGGGCCGGAGCCTTACCCAGCGACGGGTCGGGCCGCGCCGGCGGGCTCGAAGTAGTAGCACATGCGCTGCGCCGGGGCGAGGTAATCCTGGGCCGCGCGCGGCAACTGGGACACGCGCACGCTGCGCCGGATGCCGACGCCTTCGGCCGTTTCCAGGTCGAGCACGAGAGCTTCCTCGCGCGCGACGCGCGGGTCGTGGACGAGCACGCTCGGCTTCAGCGACCGGGTCGAGCTGACGCCGACCACCATCGCGTGCCGGTCGTCGGTCAGCTGGACCGTCGAGCCCGGCGGGTAGACGCCCATCATCTTGATGAAGCCGCTCAGGATGGTCGTGTCGTACTGGGTCTTGCCTTGCGCGAACAGCAGCGACAGCGCCTCGTGCGGCGTCATCGCCTTCGCCAGGAAATACGGATTGCAGAGGTTGTCGTAGCGATCGACCAGCGAGACGATGCGCGCCGCGAGGGTCATCCGGTCGGTGTTGAGCTTGAGCGGGAAACCGGTGCCATCGGCGTGCTCGTGGTGCTGCGCGATCACCAGGGTGGCACCCGCGCTCAGGCCCATCCGCTTGGCTTGCACCAGGCCGTGCGCCACGTGCTGCTCGTAGTCCTGATGCTCGGCCGGCGAGAAGGTCTCTTCGCGGTGGCGCACGCGCAGCGGCATCTCGATCTTGCCGATGTCATGCAGCATCGCGCCGACGCCGAGGTCGAGCATGTCGGCTTCGCCGAAGCCGAACGCGCGGCCCATCAGCAGCGAGATCAGCGCAACATTGATCGCATGCATCGACTGCTTGTCGCCGGCGGCATCGGTCAGCAGCCGGATGCAGAGGTCCTGCTCGCCGAGCATCTTCTCGGTGAGCGCCTTGGTGAGCGATTCGGCCTGGTCACGCGCATCGTCCGGCTTCGCCAGCACGAGGTCGCCGACCTGCTTGCAGGCCTTCGCCGCCTCGGCGAACTGGCGTTCGCAAAGGCGCTGCGCGGCGCGCTGCGCGGTCAATGCTTCCCGGCGCTGCTCGGCCGACTCGGCGCTGGGGTTTGTTTTCTTGCGCGCGGCGGGCACGTCGCACGGCGCGTCGGCCGTGCGCTCGGTGGCGACCGGCGTGACAGCCGCCGGCATGTCGTTGGCGCGGGTGCTCGCCCCGCCGACCGAATCGTTGGCGGAGCCGTCGACGGCTCGCGCATCGCCGGGGCGGCTGTCGAGGAGGCCGTGGTCGCTCTGCTCCGGATTCCAGCGCACCCGCTCGAGTCCGAGCGCGCGGATCGTCTCGACTTGCTGCGGCGAGGTGATCTTGAAGCTGTTGAGCGGAAACGGGTGCGAGATCCAGCCGAGATCGAGGTGGACGAACATGCCGACGCGCAGTGCATGCACGTCGATGAGGTTGGCGGAAGAGGTGGCTGCTCGCATGTAGGGGGCCGTCGGCGTGGTGCCTTCGGTCTTCCCGGATATCGGCCCGGTCGATGGCGACTTGAATGGCTGCAAGCCTGGTGACGGGGCCCTTCGGGCGAGCACTTTTACCGCTTCATTCGTCCTCCGGCAGGCGAACGCCGCGAAACGCAAGCAGCAGCGCGATGTCATAGCCGACCTTCAGGAGCCCGCTGACGACGAGCGGCGCGGCGAGCCAGCCGGCCGCCATCCAGGCCCCCGCGAGCGCGGGCGAAGCGGCCGAGGCGAGGCTGCGCGGCACCGCCGTGAAGCTGGCCGCGGCAGCGCGTTCACCGGGCGTCACGAGCGCCATCACGAACGCGGTGCGGGTCGGGACGTCCATCTGCGACAGCGCGCTGCGGACGAACAGGAACGTCAGCGCCAGCGGCAACGAGGGCGACAGCGCGGCCGCCACCAGGCACAGGTTGGCGGGGATGTGGGTCCAGACCATCGTGTTCAGCAACCCGAACCGGCGCGCGACGACCGGTGCCGCCAGTTGCGAGGCGGCCGACAGCAATCCGGTAACGAAAAAAAACAAACTCGCCTGCCCGAGCGACAGCCCGAACCGCTCGAACAGCCAGAGGGCGAGCAGCGCCTGGACGACGAGCCCGCCGGCAAACGCGTCGAGGCTGAACAGCCCGGCCAGCCGGACGACGACGCGGCGCGACGCGCCGAGCGGCGCTGCCGGTTCCTCGACCCCCGACCTTGGCGCGGGCAGCGAGCGATAGATCGCCCAGACGATCAGCCCGACCGCGCCGTAGACCGCGAACATTGCCCGCATCCCGGTCTCGAGCGGGACCCCGGCGTGTGCACCGAGCCATGGCGGGATGCCGGCGGCGAGCGCGCCAACGGCAGCGCTGAGCGAGCCGGCCAGCGTGTAGCGCGCATACAAGGCAGTCCGCGCATGGCCGCTCGCCGCGCCGGCCAGCCGCGCATGTTCGAGCGGCAGGAAGACGCTGACATCGCCCGAGCTCGGGTTCAAGGTGCCGACAAAGGCGACCAGCAGCAGCGGCCAGAACGAGGCCAGTCCGGCGAAGGCGAGGCCGGTCGCCGCCATCAGCAGCGCCGCGGCGCGCAGCAGGCGCGGCAGCGGCCAGCGGTGGCCGATCGTGCCGACGGCAAGCGTCGCCAGGGCCGAGCCGGCGAGCGTCGCCGAGCTGATGAAGCCGACCTCGAGCTGGCCGAGACCGAGGGCGAGCAGGTAGGCCGGCAGCAGCACCGCGACGAAGCCGTCGGCAAACCCGCGCAGCGCGCGGGCGAGCAGCAGGCGCCGGACCACCGGGTCGATCGACGGCGCCGGCGCGCCAGCGGCGTCCGGCGATCGAGGCATCATCGGCGCCGGCCCGGCTCGGCCGAAATGCCAGCGGGTGGCGCCACCGGTTCGGTCAGGGCCGCAGGTAGGCCCAGCCGTCGCGCTGGCGCTGCACGATCTCGGTCACGCCGGCCGGCACATAGCTGACGTTCGGGTGCATGTCGGCACGCGCCAGCTTCTGGTTGCGCATCGTGTTCTCGCATGCAGCGATCTGGACGCCGGCCTTGATCGCGTCGGTCACTCGCGAATTGCTGACCGCGTCGAGCTTCAGCATGCCGATCCCCGGACCGTAGGCGACGACCTCGATCTCGACGTTGCCGGCGCCGAGGTCGTCCTGCAGGTTCTTGACGTTGTTCAGCACCAGGTTCCAGCGCGCCGGATCGGCTTCGCTGACCTGGACGACCACGCGGGTCTTCTTCGCTGTGTCCTGGGCCAACGACGCCAGCGGCACCGCCCCGAGCGCCCCGACAACGATCGTGGCGGATAGCAGGAATCGACGGTGCATGGCGCGCTCCGGACAGAAAAGAGCGCCATTGTGGACCGCCGCTCGCGCACGTCGCGCGCTCTGCGGGCCTGCGGCCGTCGGGCACGCGATGGACCAGAATGCAGCCAGGATCGGATACTCGAACGGCCGCCTCCGGTCCGCCCATCCAGCGCCGACCGCCATCGAATCGAGAGCCGCGATGATCGACAAGACTGTGGAATCGACCGCCGCCGCGCTGCAGGGCGTGACCGATGGCGCGACCGTGATGATCGGCGGCTTCGGCGGCGCCGGACAGCCGAACGAGCTGATCGACGCGCTGATCGCGCACGGCGCGCGCGACCTGACGATCGTCAACAACAACGCCGGCAACGGCGAGACCGGACTGGCCGCGCTGCTGTCGGCGGGTCGGGTGCGCAAGATCATCTGCTCGTTCCCGCGCCAGGTCGATTCGCAGGTCTTCGACGGCCTGTACCGCTCGGGCCGGCTCGAGCTCGAGCTGGTGCCGCAGGGCAACCTCGCCGAGCGCATCCGCGCAGCGGGCGCCGGCATCGGCGGCTTCTTCACGCCGACCGGCTACGGCACCGACCTCGCGAAAGGCAAGGAGACGCGCGAGATCGACGGCCGCATGTACGTGCTCGAGGCGCCGATCCATGCCGACGTCGCGCTGATCAAGGCCGAGCGCGGCGATCGCTGGGGCAACCTGGTCTACCGCAAGACCGCGCGCAACTTCGGGCCGATCATGGCGATGGCCGCGCGCCTCACGGTCGCGTCGGTGCACGACATCGCGGAGCTCGGCGAGCTCGATCCGGAAGCGATCGTCACGCCGGGCATCTTCGTGCAACGGGTGGTCCGCATTGCCCGCACCGTCACCGGCCCGGCCGGTTTCCGGCTGGCCGCCTGACAGCGAGGAACGACCGATGCAACGACTGACCCGCGATCAGATGGCGGCCCGCGTCGCCCGCGACATTCCCGAGGGCTCGTACGTGAACCTCGGCATCGGCCTGCCGACCCTCGTCGGCAACCACCTGCCGGCCGACCGCGAGATCTTCCTGCACAGCGAGAACGGCCTGCTCGGCATGGGCCCGGCGCCGGCGGTCGGCGCAGAAGACTACGACCTGATCAACGCCGGCAAGCAGCCGGTCACGCTGCTGGCCGGTGGCGCGTATTTCCACCACGCCGACAGCTTCGCGATGATGCGCGGCGGCCACCTCGACATCTGCGTGCTCGGCGCGTTCCAGGTCTCGGAGACCGGCGACCTGGCCAACTGGCACACCGGCGGCGCCGACGCGATCCCGGCAGTCGGCGGCGCGA
>JBDSAB010000456.1:0-4715 GCA_039922395.1 Caldimonas sp. | reverse complement strand
CGGCGCGCGAGCAGGCCGCCATGGATCTTCGGGTGCAAGGTCTTCACGCGCCCGTCGAGCATTTCCGGAAAGCCGGTGTGGTCGGCGACCTCGGTCACTGCGAGGCCGGCGTCGGCCAGCAACCTGGCAGTGCCCCCGGTCGACAGCAGCCCGACGCCGAGCGCCGCCAATTCGCGCCCCAGCTCGACGATGCCGGTCTTGTCGGATACCGAGATCAACGCTTGCATCGCGGCTCCGTCACTTGATCAGCTTGTGCTCGAGGAGCTTGCGCCGCAACGTGTTGCGGTTGATGCCGAGCCACTCGGCCGCGCGGCTCTGGTTGCCTTCGGCATGCGCCATGACGACGTCGAGGAGCGGCTTCTCGACGACCCGAAGGATCATCTCGTACATCGCCGTCGGCTCCACGCCGCGCAAGTCCTTGAAGTAGCTCTCCAGACTCTCCCGAACGCATTCTTCGATGTGCTTCTTGTTGCTCATGGTGCTGTCGATTCATTGAAGCGTCGCGTCGCCATCGGGCAGCGGCGGTGGTGCGCTCGGCAGGCGCTCGCTGCGCTCGGCCAGTTCGTCGAACCAGTCGGCGACGGCGGCAATCTGCTCCGCACAGGTCTCGATCGTGTTCATCCGGGCCCGGAACGCCGCGCCACCGGCCAGTGCCTGCACCGTCCAGCCGATGTGCTTGCGCGCGCTGCGCACGCCGCTCGCCTCGCCGTAAAGGCCGTAGTGGTCGTCGAGGTGCTCGAGCAGCCAGTCCTTCGCCTCGGCGACGTGCGGCGGCGGCAAGGTCTCGCCGGTGGCGAGGAAGTGAGCGATCTCGCGGAAGATCCAGGGTCGCCCCTGGGCTGCACGCCCGATCATGATCGCGTCGGCGCCGGTCGCTTCGAGCACGTCGCGCGCTTTCATCGGCGTGTCGATGTCGCCGTTTGCGACCACCGGAATGCGCACCGCGGCCTTCACCGCGGCGACGGTGTCGTACTCCGCGTTGCCCTTGTAGCCTTGCTCGCGTGTGCGGCCATGGACCGTGACCATCGCGATGCCGGCGCGCTCGGCGCCGACTGCGAGGCGCACCGCGTTGCGCTCCGAGGCCGACCAGCCGGTGCGCATCTTCAACGTGACCGGAACGCCGTGCGGCGCGCAGGCCGCAACCACGGCATCGGCGATCTCCAGCGCGAGCGATTCATCGCGCATCAATGCCGACCCGGCCCATTTGCTGCAGACCTTCTTCGCGGGGCAGCCCATGTTGATGTCGATGATCTCGGCGCCGCGCTCGATGTTGTAGGCCGCGGCCTCGGCCATCATCGCGGCATCGGTGCCGGCGATCTGAACCGAAATCGGCGCGGCTTCGCCGGTGTGGTCGGCACGCCGGCTCGTCTTCAGGCTGGTCCACAGGTCCTTGCGCGAGGTCACCATCTCGCTGACCGCGTAACCCGCGCCGAGCCGCTTGCACAGTTGGCGAAACGGTCGGTCGGTGACGCCTGCCATCGGTGCCGCGAACAGCCGGTTTGCCAGCTGGATGTGGCCGATGCGCATGGGGATGGGCGGGGTGCTGAAAAACGAGGCAGCAGTATAGCGGCGGCGTTCGCGCCGATTCGACCGTTCAGCGGTCCGGCCGACTGTCGATAATCGACGCCCGATGGATGCATGGATCGATGGACTGCTGAGACTTCTGTCGCTGCCGCAATTCGGCCTCAGCACCGTCTTCTTCATCGCATTCATCTCGTCCACGCTGCTGCCGCTCGGCTCCGAGCCGGCGGTGTTCGGGCTGGTCAAGCTGAACCCGGATCTGTTCTGGCCGGCAATGGGCGTTGCCACCGCAGGCGCGACGCTCGGCGGCGTGGTGACGTACTGGATGGGCTACGGCGCCGAGCGCGCCTACGAGCACGTCACCCACAAGCACCGCGACGGCCGTGCGCTGCGCATGTTGCGCAAGCACGGCGCGAAGGCCTGTCTGCTGTCCTGGCTGCCGGTGGTCGGCGATCCGCTGTGCGCGGTGGCCGGCTGGCTCAAGCTGCCGTTCTGGCCGTGCCTCGTCTACATGACGATCGGCAAGTTCGGTCGCTACTTCGTGATGACCGCGGCGCTGCTCTGGGTCTTCCCCGGCGTCTACACGCGCTGACTTCAAGGATGCGTCCATGCACCCGGCCTACGATGAACTGACGCGCATCTGGGCGCGGACCTACCGGCTGAATCACCTGCTGGCGATCGCCAGCTGGGACCGCGCGGCGAAGATGCCGACGAAGGGCAGCTCGGCGCGTGCCGACGCGATCGCCGAGATGGACGCATTGCTGCATCGGCTGCGTGTGGATCCGGCGCTGAAGAGCCTGCTCGAGCGCGCCGAAGACGAGGCGCTCGACGGCATCGAGCGCGCGAACCTGCGCGAGATGCGGCGCGACTGGCTCAACTCGAATGCGCTGCCGGAGTCACTGGTCGAGGCCAGGTCGCTGGCGTCGTCGCGCTGCGAGCACGATTGGCAGACCCAGCGACCGGCCAACGACTGGAAGGGCTTCCTCGTGAACTTCCGCGAGGTGCTGAAGCTGGCCCGGGAAGAGGCCCGTTACCGCGCCGACCACTCGGGCATGGCGCCCTATGACGCGATGCTCGACCAGTACGAGCCCGGCATGACGGCCGTCGAGGTCGATCGCCTGTTCGGCGAGCTGCAAAACTGGCTGCCCGACCTCGTCCGGCAGGTGCGCGAGCGCCAGTCGACGCAGACCGTGCTCGAGCCGGCGGGACCGTTTCCGAAGGCGACCCAGCGTGCGCTGAGCCTCGAGGTGATGAAGCTGCTCGGCTTCGACTTCGAGGCCGGGCGGCTCGACGAAAGCGCGCACCCGTTCAGCGGCGGCGTACCGGAGGACACCCGACTGACGACGCGCTACCGCGAGGACAATTTCCTGCAGGCGCTGATGGGCACGATCCACGAGACCGGCCATGCGCGCTACGAACAGAACCTGCCGCGCCCGTGGCTCGGCCAGCCGATTGCGCGCGCGCGATCGATGGCCGTGCACGAGAGCCAGAGCCTCAGCTTCGAGATGCAGCTCGGGCGCAGCGCCGGCTTCATCGGCCTGCTGGCGCCGAAGCTGCAGGCTGCGTTCGGGTCGTCCGCGGCTTTCGACACGGCGAACCTGCAGCGCCTGATGACCAGGGTGCATCCCGGTTTGATCCGGGTCGACGCCGACGAGCTGACCTACCCGGCGCACGTGATCCTGCGCTACGGCATCGAGCGCCGGCTGGTCGAGGGCAGCCTCGAGGCCGACGACATCCCGGCGGTGTGGGACGAGGGCATGCAGTCGTTGCTCGGCATCGACACGCGCGGCAACTACGCCGACGGCTGCATGCAGGACGTCCACTGGAGCGCCGGACTGTTCGGCTATTTCCCGTGCTACACGCTGGGTGCGCTGCTGGCGGCGCAGTGGTTCGCGGCGATGCGCCAGCGGATGCCCGATCTCGACGCGCGCATTGCCGAAGGCCGCCTCGACGGCGTCTTCGACTGGCTGCGCGCCAACGTCTGGGAGCAGGCGAGTCGTTTGCCGACGGGTGAGCTGGTCATGCAGGCGACCGGCGAGGCGCTGAACCCGCGCCACTTCCGGGCCCACCTCGAGGCGCGCTACCTGGTCTGAACGCACGCTCGCCGCGGGTCGTGCGCCCATGAAGAAGGGGCGCCACGCGGCGCCCCTTCTATTGAGACCAAACGGCGCGGAGCGAAGAGCCCTCTCAGGCTGCCTTGCGCGCTGCGCGCTTGGCGGTCGGGCGCAGCGCGCCGTTCGGCACGGCCTTGCGGCTCGCCGAAGCCTTCGCACCCTTGGCCAAACGCTCGACCTGTGCGTTCAGCGCGTCGACACGGGCAGACAGCGACTCGAGGTCTTTCGCCACCGGCACACCGAGCCGCTTCAGCGCCTTCGCGGTGCGTTCCTCGAAGATGCTCTCGAGCTTGTCCCACTGCTGCCCGGCCTTCGCCGAGACGTCACCCGCCATCGCCGTCATCTTGGTCGTGACTTCGCCGATGCGCTCTTCGGCGGCGTTCTGCGTCTTCTTCTGCAGCGAGGTGCCTTCCTTGACGAGCGATTCGAAGACCTGGCGACCTTCGGCTTGCGCCTTCGAAAACGCGCCCATGCCGGCGAGCCAGATCTGCTGTGCCGAATCCTTGACCTGCGCGGCGAGCGTGCTGTCGAACAGACCGGCGGGTGTGGCGGCCTGCGTGTCGGCCGTCTGCTTGACTTTCTTGACCATCGTCGGACTCCTGTTGTCTTGTGCTTGAGCCGCTCCTGATCGGACGGCATCCACGCAATGTAGGCCGACCGCCTGGAGAGCGCACCCTAATCGGCAAGACCGCCCGCTCTAGGTTGGGTGGCCAGCATGTCGGGAACTCGTGCACACGAATATGAGCGCGCAGACGGACGTTCACCTGTCTGGCGCCGCGTCCCTCACGCCGTGAACCCGCCTGCTGCGAAAGAAGAGCCGCCGCGCCGATCCTGCGGGACGAGTCAGCTCAGGCGCTCGGACGCCTCGGCCATCGGACGATCCGTGCTGGCCTCGGGGCGCCCGGTCGCCTCTTGTACCGGTCTGCCCAGGCCTGCTCTTTCGCTGCGCAGCCGATTGACGAAGAAAAGCATCTGCTCGAGCTCGTTCGACTTGTCGAACACCTCGTCGGCGCCGAGTTCCAGGCACTTGGTCCGGATGTCCGGGGTGGCGTGGTTGCTGAGGACGACTCGCTTGGTGTC
>JBDSAB010000455.1:0-9808 GCA_039922395.1 Caldimonas sp. | reverse complement strand
CGGTAGTGGTCGCGCAGCGCGTTGCGGAGGGCGTAGTAGCTGGCGGTGCCGCCGAAGGCCTCGATGTGCTCGTGCTCGTCGAGCGCCGACACGCCTTGCGCGCTCAGCTGGCCGCCGAGCCAGTCGGTCTCCTCGATCAGGCAGGTGCGACAGCCGCGGCGCGCGGCCGCGAGTGCCGCGGCGACGCCGCCCATGCCGCCGCCGGCGACCAGCACATCGCACTCGATGTCCTCTGCAGCGCTGGTGTCGCCGACCTGCACCACCGCGACGTTGGCATCACCCGACGCCGGCACGCGCATGACGTCGACCACCGCGTCGAGCCTGCGCTCCATCGCTCGCTACCTCGCCATCGTGCTCGGCAGCCAGAGCGCGATCTGCGGGAAGGTGAGGACCAGCCCGAGCGCGACCAACTGCAGCGCCATGTACGGCAGGATCGACCGGAAGATGTCGCCGAGGGTGATGTCGGGCGGCACCACGCCCTTCAGATAAAACGCGGCCGGACCGAACGGCGGCGAGACGTACGAGATCTGCATGTTCATGCAGAACAGGACGCCGAGCCAGACCAGGTCGAAGCCGAGCGCGGAGGCGACCGGCACGAAGATCGGCGCGGTCAGCAGCAGGATGCCGATCCAGTCGATGAAGCAGCCGAGGATGATCCAGATCAGCATCATGATCAGGATCACGCCCATCGGCCCGACCGGCAGGTTGGTCATCGCCTCCTGGATCAGCTTGGTGCCGCCGGCCAGCGTGTAGACGCCGATCAGGGCCGACGAGCCGAAGAACAGCCAGTACAGCATCGCGGTGACCTTGGTCGTGTCGACCACGGCGCCACGCACGCCGGCCCAGCTGAGCTTGCGGTTCCAGGCTGCCGCGATCACCGCGCCGGCGACGCCGACACCCGCCGCTTCGGTTGGCGTGGCCCAGCCCATGTAGAGCGAGCCGAGGACGCTGAAGGCGACCAGGCCCGGCAGGATCAGTTCCTTCAGCAGCGCAAGCTTTTCGCCCAGCGGCATCGCCAGGTCTTCGGCCGAGGCCGGCGGCGCCAGGTCGGGCTGCAGCTTGCAGCGCACGATGATGTAGAGGATGTACATGCCGGCCAGCATCAGCCCGGGAATCACGCCGGCCATGTAGAGCTGGCCGATCTAGACGCCGGTGGTGAGGCCGAACATGATGAAGACGACGCTCGGCGGGATCAGCGTCGCCAGGCCGCCGCCGGCGCAGATGCAGCCGAGCGCGAGCTCCTTCTTGTACTTCTTCTCGAGCATCGCCGGCAGCGCGACGACGCCCATCGTGACGATCTCGGCGCCGATCACGCCGACCATCGCCGCCATCAGCGCGCACGAGATGATCACCGCGACCGCCAGGCCGCCGCGCAGCCGTCCGGCCCAGACGTGGACGGCGCGGAAGATCGCCTCGGCGATGCCCGCTCGCTCGAGGATGCAGGCCATGAAGATGAAGAGCGGCACCGAGACGAGCACATAGTTGCCCATCAGGGTGTACATGCGGCTGACGATCAGGTTCAGCCCCGGCATGCCGAACAGGACCACCGCGAAGACCACCGCGACCGCGCCGGTCGCGAAGGCGAGCGGCAGCCCGGTCAGCAGGGTGACCGCGAAGACGGCGACGAAGAGGATGCTGAGGAACTCGATGCTCATCGCGACGTGCCGCCCGGCGCCCAGCCGAGGTCGCGGATGAGGTTGGCGATGCCTTGCAGAAGCAGCAGCAGGCCGGCTGCAGGGATGGCGGCCTTGATCGGCCAGATCACCGGGTTCCACGGCGTGCTCGTCGTCTCGCCGATCTGGAACGAGTTCCAGGCATCGAAGCCGCCGTAGACGATCAAGGTCAGCATGTAGGCGACGAAGAAGATGAAGGTGAAGGCATCGAGGCGCGCGCGCGTGCGCGGCGAAAGCGCCTCGTAGATCACGTCGATGCGGACGTGGCGGCGGTGCAGCAGGCCGTACCCGCCGGCGAGCAGATAGGCCATCGCCGAGAGGTAGATCGTGGTCTCGTTGCCCCAGCTGGTGGGCGCGCCGAACACAGTGCGCGCCACCACCTCATAGAGCACCGCGAAGGTCACGGCGACGATCGTGAAACCCCAGAACAGCCCGGCCCATTCGTTGAGCCGGTCGATCCGGTCACAGAAGCGCTCGAGGGCGCCTGGGGTCGGGCTGGGGGGTTGGTTCTCGCGACGGTCGGCGGCGAGCTCGCTCACGCGATCAGTCCGAGGTCCTTCAGCCAGGCGACCTGCGAATCGAACGCCTTCTTCGCGAGCGGGCCCTTCTTCGACCAGTCTTCCCAGGTCTTGTGCGCGAGCTCGCGGACCTTGTGCATCTCGGCCTCATCCCAGCGGATGCGCTCGATGCCCTTGGCCTTCAGCTCCTTCATCACGCGCACGTCGTCGACCGCGACCCGCTGCACCTGGTCCCAGGTCCACTGCCGCACCGCCGTGCTGACGATCGCCTTGGTGTCGTCGGGCAGCGCCTTCCAGGTCGCGAGGTTGACGGTGAACTCCTGCACCGGCATCGAGTGGTCGATGATCAGCGGGAACTTCGCGACCTCGTGGAAGCCCATGCGCTGGTTCATCGAGACGGTCGCCCAGTCGGCGGCGTCGACCACGCCCTTGTCGAGCGCGGAGTAGACCTCGCCACCCGGCAGCACGACGATCGACGCGCCGAGCTTGGTCAGGATCTCGGCCGTCATGCCCTGCGGCGAGCGGAACTTGACGCCCTTGAAGTCGGCCATGCTCTTGATCGGCTTCTTGGCGACGATCGATTCGACGCCCCACCAGCTCACGCCGACCGGGTAGGCGTTGTACTTGGCATAGGCCTCGCGCAGCATGTCGAGGCCGCCCTTCTGGTAGTACCAGGCTTCGGCCTGCCACGGGTGCTGGTAGCCGAACACGAAGTCGCTGATGACGGCGAGGCCGGGGTCCTTGCCGGAAAAGTAGCCGGCCCACGACGCATGCCCTTGCAGCACGCCGGCGTTGACCGCATCGAGCG
Organism: Caldimonas sp.; assembly: GCA_039922395.1. Lineage (GTDB taxonomy): Bacteria > Pseudomonadota > Gammaproteobacteria > Burkholderiales > Burkholderiaceae_C > Schlegelella_A. The sequence goes on along the minus strand of JBDSAB010000455.1, from coordinate 6,809 downwards.
TTTCGAACACGCCGGTGACGGCACCGGCGGCGAACGGCGTGATCTCGAGCTTCCCGGCGCACAGCTTGTTGATGTGAGTGCAGAGGTCCTCGAAGGCCTTGTAGGTCAGCTCGGCCGAGCTCCACATCGATTGCATCTTCCACTTGGCGGCTTGCTGCGCCATGACGATGGCGGGCGCGGCGACCGCGCCCGCGACCGTCGACTGGATGAACTTGCGTCGCTGCATGAAGTCTCCCTGGAGTGGTCGTTAGGCCGGCCGAGCGACACCGTGGAATCGTCGAAGGCCAGTTGAATATGTTGATAGCATGGCCTCTGATATGTCAATTAGCGCCTTCCTTGACTCGGGGGAAGAGCGGAACGGCGTCCACTCCCTTGCGGGCCGGCGTGGCGCCGACCGCTGCTGATCGCCACGCCTCGATGCCTGCAACCAAGAAGAAGTCACCCAAGGCCCCGGTGCCGAGCGCAACGAGCAGCCTGTCCGAGCAGGCGTTCGGCGTGCTCGAGGAAATGATCGTGACCCTGCAGCTGCCACCGGGGAGCCTGTGGTCCGAGTCGATGCTCAGCGAGTCGCTCGGGATCGGCCGCACGCCGGTGCGCGAGGCCTTGCAGCGTCTTGCCGAATACCACATGGTCGAGATCCTGCGCCGCCACGGCATCCGCATCGCCGAGGTCAACGAGCACGAGCAATTGCTGGTGCTCGAGACCCGGCGCGAGCTCGAGCGCCTGATCGCGGCGCGCGCCGCCCGCCGTGCCTCGGTCGTCGAGCGGAAGACGCTGGCGGCGATGGCTCAGGCGCTGCTCGCCGCTGGCCAGGCCGGCGACGTCGTCGAGCTGCTGCGCCAGTACTTTGTCGCCAAGAGCTTCATGGCGCACTGCGCCGGCAACCGCTTTTCGGAGCAGGCGATCGCGCCGCTCTACACCCTGTCGCGCCGCTTCTACTTCACGCACCACCGCGAGCTCGACAACCTGCGCGACGTCGCACGCATCCACGCCGAGCTGCTGCGGGCGGTCGCGACCGGCGACGAGAAGGAGGCGGTCGCGGCCTGCGACCGCCACATCGATTTCGCCGAGGCCTTCACCAAGCGGATCATCACCCGCGACTTCTGAAGTCGGGGGTAAAGTGACGCTGACATATCACCGATATAGTGCAATCCTGTCCAAGGCCATTTGATGATTGGAGCGCGGCATGCATCTGACACCGCAACAGGTCGCCGACTATCACCGTGACGGCTGCGTCTTCCCGGTCCGCGTGTTGAGCGCAGCGCAGGCGGCCCATTACCGGCAAAGTCTCGAGCGCCACGAGGCGATCGCGGGCCAGCCGCTGCAGGGCAACCTGCGCCACAAGACCCACCTGCTGTTCACCTGGGCCGACGAGCTGGTGCACAACCCCGAGATTCTCGAAGCGGTGGCCGACGTCATCGGGCCGGACATCCTGTGCTGGACCACCAACTTCTTCATCAAGGAGCCGAGCAGCGCCGGCTTCGTGTCGTGGCACCAGGACTCGACCTACTGGGGGCTCGACCCGGACGACGTGGTCACCGCGTGGGTCGCCTTCACCGATGCCGTGCCGGAGAACGGCTACATGCAGTTCGTTCCCGGCACCCACAAGGTCGACCAGCTGCCGCACCTCGATACCTTTCATCGCGACAACCTGCTGTCGCGCGGCCAGGAGATCGCGGTCGACGTCGACAAGTCGAAGGCGGTCGGCATCACGCTGAAGGCCGGCGAGATGTCGCTGCACCACATCAAGCTGGTCCACGGCTCGGAGCCGAACCAGAGCAACGACCGCCGCATCGGCCTGGCGATCCGCTACATCCCGACCTACGTACGGCAGACCAAGGTGCGCGACGCGGCGATGCTGGTCCACGGCACCGACAAGTACGGCCACTTCGACAGCGAGCCTCGGCCGCGGGCCGACATGGATGCGGCGGCGGTGGCCGCGCATGCCGAGTCGGTGAGCCGCCAGGTCAAGGCGCTGTACCAGGGCACCGACAAGCAGGAGTTCCGCGCCTGACCGCCGCGGCGCGATCCGATCACGACAAAGCGAGACCGCCATGACGCCCGAACAGATCCTCGCCATCCCGCCGCGCGTGCTGACGCAAGCCCAGCGCGAGTTCTATTTCCAGGAGGGCTACCTGCTGCTCGAGCGGATCGTCGGCGACGAATGGATCCGCAAGCTCCGCGCCGCCACCGAGGAGCTGGTCGAGCGCAGCCGCAAGGTCAGCCGCTCCGACCACGCGTTCGATCTCGAGCCCGATCACCGTCCGGACGCGCCGCGGCTGCGCCGCGTCAGCAACCCGACCGAGCACCATCCGGTGTTCTGGGACTACGTGAACCACTCGGTGCTGCCGGACGCGGTCGCCGACCTCGTCGGCCCCGACGTCAAGTTCCACCACTCGAAGCTGAACTTCAAGTGGAGCAAGGGCGGCGAGGAGGTCAAGTGGCACTACGACATCTCGTTCTGGCCGCACACCAACTATTCGCCGCTGACGGTCGGCACCTATCTGTACGACTGCGGCATGTCGCAGGGCCCGCTCGGCGTCATTCCGCGCAGCCATCGCATCGAGCCGATGCCGACGCAGTACGACGACGAGGGCAAGTGGGTCGGCTGCCTGGCGCCGCGCGATGTCGAGACGCTCGACGTTTCGAAGGCGGTCTACCTGACCGGGCCGGCCGGCTCGCTGACCCTGCACAACTGCCGGCTGGTGCACGGCTCGCCGCGCAACGATTCCGATCTCGGCCGGCCTTTGCTGCTGTACACGCTGACCTCGGCCGATGCTTTTCCGTATACGCCGAACCCGATCAAGCCGGCGCACGATCAGGCGATCCTGCGCGGCAAGCGTGCCGCGTTCGCGCACCACGACCCGCGGCCCTGCCTGATCCCGCCCGATTGGTCGGGCGGCTACACATCGATCTTCTCGTTGCAGCAGAAGGAAGATGAACGAGTGGCATCGGGTGGTGTCGCGATGATGTGAAGGGGTGAGGGCGGTCGGGCGCCACGTCGCGTCGAGCAGCCGACGAAGTCCGAGCGGCTCGTCAACTTGAAGACGGCCCGGGCGCTCGGTGTCGCCATCCCTCCAAGCGCTGCTGCTGGAGCCAACGGGCTGATTCAGCAGCGAGCCGCTGTCTCGAGCGGCGAGTTTTTCGCGACGATGCCGGCCGGCGTGACGATGAGTTCGCGATCGCGGCGCATCAGCGCGATCAGCGCGGCCAGCGAGGCAGCAGCGACCAGCAGCGTGCCGTACAGCGCGAGGTCGTGCGCGTTGCCTCGGCCGTGATTGAGGTCGAGAAAGGCCGAGACGTCCCAGAGTCCATGCGCGACCATCGCCGGAAGGATGGCGGCGAAGCCGCGCCGATATAGGTACAGCGTGACGCCGGTCAGCGCAGCAAGCGGAAACTGGGCGAGCCCGGCGAGGCCGGTGCCGAGAAAGACGTTGGGCAGGTGCAGCGCGCCGAATGCGAGTGCCGCCCACAGCATGGCCCATCCTTCCGTGCGTCCGCCGGTGCGCATGCCGCGCAGGAAGATGCCGCGGAACATCATCTCTTCGGCGAAGCCGACCAGCACACCCGCGGCCACGATGGCGAGCAGCAGCGGCGCTGGCACGAGGCTCCATTCAATGCCGACGACACGTACACCGATCACGAGCGCGAAGAGCAGCGGCGGCGTCCACAGCAGCCACGACATCGGCAGCCGCGCGGAGTCGCGCCACAGCATGTCCCAGCGCGCGAGCACGAGAAAGGCCAGCAGCACGGCACTGCCGGCCACGAGGCCGGCGATGCCGGTCCGCGCTGCGTTCTCGGCGGTATCGAACCAGTCGGCGTATTCGATGCCGGAGACGACCGGGATGCTGATGAAGGCGACCGTGTAGAGGACGGCCACCGCGATCGCCGTGCCGGCCGTCGGCTTGATGTTCCGGTCACCCATCACGCCACTCAAGCAGCGACGATCTCGATGCGCCGCGCGCCGCCGTGCGCATGCCGCGCGCGGAGCTGTCCGCAGCCGGCCTGCACATCTTGCCCGGCCGACTGGCGCAACTTGGTCAGGATGCCGCGCGCATGCAGCTCGCGCGCCATCGCGCGTGATCGCTCGGGGGCCGGCCGCGCCAGTGAGAGCCCATCGACGTCGTTGTACGGAATCAGGTTCAGGATCGCGAACTTGCCGGCGAGCAGGCGCACCAGCCCGTCGATCTCGGTCGCGTTGTCGTTGATGCCGTCGAGCAGTGTCCACTGCACTTGCATCGGGTACCCGGTAGAACGCGCATATGCATTGCCGAGCGCCACCAGCTCGTCGGGCGGAATGGCCGGCGCACGCGGCAGCAGACGCGCACGGAGGCCGGCATCGGTGGTGTGCAGCGACAAGGCCAGCGCCGGCTTGACGCGACCGAGCGGCAGGCGCTCGAAGACGCGCCGGTCGCCGACCGTCGAGACGACGAGGTTCTTGTGGCCGATGCCGCCGCCGGTGCCGAGCAGGTCGATCGCCTCGAGCACGGCATCGAGGTTGTGGGCCGGTTCGCCCATCCCCATGAAGACCACCTTGGTGACCGGCCGCAGCGTGCGGGCGAGCGCGACCTGGGCGACGATCTCGGCGCTGCCGAGCTGGCGCTCGAGGCCGCCGACGCCGGTCATGCAGAACACGCAGCCGACCGCGCAGCCGACCTGGCTCGACACGCACAGTCCGCCACGCGGCAGCAGCACCGCTTCGACCGAGCGTCCATCGGCGAGGCCGACGAGGAGGCGCCGCGAGCCGTCGGCGCTCGGCTCGTCGGCGCGCAGCGTGGCCAGCCCTTGCAGCTCGGCTTCGAGGGCCGGCAGCGCCGTGCGCAGCGCCAGCGGCAGGAAGTCGGCCGGCCGGCGCCGCCCGCTCGCCTGCGACTCGCCGCGGGCCCATAGGCGCAGCACGCGCTCCTCGTGGATCGGGCGCGCGCCGAGGGCGCGCAGACGGTGGCGGAGGGCTTCGATGTGCATGGCGCGGGGACGGTCCGCAGTGTAAGAGTCGGACTGTTGAACCGTTCGCGCTGTGCCGCGCCGGGGCGGGGGCCAGGCCGCAGCCCTCGCCGACATGGCATTCGCTGGATCAACGGAGAAGGGCGGGCGTATCAGGCCATGCTCCAAACGGATCGATGGCGGTGATCTGGCACGAAGGCGTCTGCCGAGGGCGAAGCCCGTTGCGCCATCGCGTTCAGGTTCGCGACGTTGCGGCCGAAAACATCGGGTCAGGCGCACCGCCCGCAGACCGCCCATGTCCGACATCTACTCCCCATCCCGCAGCCCGCTGCCCGCCGGCACCAAGTACCGCGCCGACGTCGACGGCCTGCGCGCGATCGCGATCCTCTCGGTCATCGCGTTCCACGCGTTTCCGAATTGGGTTCCTGGCGGATTCGTCGGTGTCGATGTCTTCTTCGTGATCTCCGGCTTCCTGATCTCGAGCGTCATCGTCGAGCACCTGCAGGCCGGCATGTTCAGCTTCGTGGGCTTCTTCCAGCGCCGGGTCCGGCGCATCTTTCCAGCCTTGTGCGTCGTCCTCCTCAGCTGTGCCGTGGCGGGTTGGTACCTGCTGTCAGCCGGCGACTACGCCCGGCTCGGCAAGCACATTGCCGGCGGCGCCGGGTTCGTCGCCAACCTCGTGCTCTGGAAGGAGGCCGGCTATTTCGACGCCACGTCGGACACGAAGCCGCTGCTGCATCTGTGGAGCCTCGGCATCGAGGAGCAGTTCTATTTCGTCTGGCCGGTGGCGCTGTGGCTGGCCTGGCGCCTGCGCTGGAACCTGCTGGTCGTCACCGCGCTGGTTCTGCTGACGTCGTTCGCCGCGAATCTCGTGATGGTGCGGAGCGATGCGGTCGCCAATTTCTATCTGCCGACCACGCGGATCTGGGAGCTCCTGATCGGTGCCGCACTGGCCGGCGTGGCCGCGACCCGAAGCAGTTGGCTCGCCATTGCGTGGAAGTTCGCGACGCCGCTGGCCGCCGCCGGTCTGGCGGCGCTGCTGCTCGCCGAAGTGCTCCTGACCAAGGACGCGCTCTTTCCCGGCGGCTGGGCGTTGCTGCCGACCCTCGGCGCCGCCGCGCTGATCGCGGCCGGCCCCGACACAGCGATCAACCGCCGATTCCTGGCCCATCCGGCGATGGTGTGGATCGGCCTGATCAGCTACCCGCTTTACCTGTGGCACTGGCCCATCCTCGCCTTCCTGCGCATCACCGCGGTGTTCAAGAGCGAACTCGCGATCGGGCTGTGCGCGATCGGCGCATCGTTCGTGCTGTCGTGGCTGACGTACCGCTTCATCGAGCGGCCGTTCCGTGCTGCCCACCCGACCCGGCCGGCGCAGCCGCGCCGGGCCGCGAGCACCCGCACGTGGAGCCCGAACGTCAAGGCCGTGGGGCTGGTGGCCTGCATGCTGCTTTCGGCCCTTCTGGGCGGCGCCATTTTCCGGACCGACGGCGAGCTTCACAAGGACCGCTTCAAGGTCGCCGCGCTGCCGCCGTTGCCCGACAAGAAGGTCTTCGAAGAGTTGAAGATCTACGAGCACTACGACCGGCCGAACACCTCGTGCCGCGACAAGCTGAAGATGGACGAACCGTTCAACGAAGAGGTCTGCGTGACGAACTCGTCCGCGCCGAAGGTGCTCTTCTTCGGCGACAGCCATGCGATGGGCCTGTACTCGGCGATCTTCGCGAACCAGGTGAGCGTGCCGAGCGTCCTGATCGCCTCGCCCGGCTGCCTGGTCTATCCGAACCTGGTCTACAAGCCGAACGGCAAGGAGTGGGGGCAGAACTGCTCCGACATTGCCAAGAAGGGTGTGGCGTACGCGAAGG
>JBDSAB010000454.1:0-3603 GCA_039922395.1 Caldimonas sp. | reverse complement strand
CGCGGCGGCCCCGGCATGCGCGAGATGCTCGGCGTCACCGCGCTGGTCTACGGCCAGGGCATGGGCGAGAAGGTCGCGCTGCTGACCGACGGCCGGTTCTCCGGCGCGACGCGCGGGATGATGGTCGGCTACATCGGACCCGAGGCCGCGCTCGGCGGCCCGATCGCGCTGGTCCGCGACGGCGACATCATCCGCATCGACGGCCATGCGCGCACGCTCGAGTGGAAGGTCGACGACGCGGAGATCGCGCGCCGCCGCGCCGACCACCGTCCGCAACGCACCGAACGCCTGGCCGGCGTGCTCGAGAAGTACGCGCGGCTGGTGGGCCCGGCCCATCTCGGCGCGGTCACGCACTCGGGCGCGCTCGAATGGCCGATGGAGAGCGCGCCCTCGTTCGGCATCGAGGCGTCGCGGCCAGGGGCAAAAGGCGCGACGTAGCGCAGGCTGCTGCGCCCGGTGCTACCGGGCCAGGATCTAGACGAGGGGCTGAGCCTGCACCTCGTCGGCCCACACCCGGAAGCCCTCGAGCGTGTTCGGCCCGAACGTGCTCGACAGCGCGACGTCCGACGCATCGCGACCGTGCGCCATCAGCACGCGGCCGATACGCGGCGTGTTGTTGCGGGCGTCGAAGGTGTACCAGCGGTCGCCGAGCCAGGCCTCGAACCAGCCGGCGAAATCCATCGTGCCCCACGGCTGGGGCGTGCCCATGTCGCCGAGATAGCCGGTGCAATAGCGCGCCGGAATGTTCATGCACCGGCACAGCGCGATCGCGAGGTGCGCGTAATCGCGGCACACGCCCACGCCTTCGTTGTAGGCCTCCCAGGCTGTGCGGGTCCGACGGGCGTGGTGATAGCCGAACTCGATGTGATGGTGAACGAAATCGCAGATCGCCTGCACGCGCGCCCAGCCCGTCGGCCCGTGTCCGAAACGTTGCCAGGCGATGTCAGAGAGCTGGTCGGTCTCGCAATAGCGGCTGCCGAGCAGAAAGACGAGCGTCGGCTCCGGCAGCAGTTCGACCGGCACCTGCGGCGCAGACGGCACCACGACGTCCGGCTGGCCGCTGTCGTTGACGAGCGCATCGGTCGTCAGCACGAAGCGCCCGGGCGGCGCGACCAGCCGGCTGCACCAGTTGCCGAACAGATCGCGATACATCGTGATCGGCACCGCCGGCGACGTGATCAGCAGGTCGGGCCGGACCAGATCGGACGCGCGCGAGTAGTGGATGTTCAGCACCAGGATCATCGGCGTCGGCTGCGGGCACCGATAGGCCATCTCGAAACCGACTCGAATCTGCATGGGCACCGCTCCCGTTGGAACGCCGCACGTCGAGGGACGCCGCGTCACCTGCGGAGTATGGGCGCTTGCCGCGCTACGCGCTTCGCCGCGCTGGGGTTGCAGCCCGCGCCTGCTTCAGCGCGGTCGCCAGCGTCTCGATGAGCGCGGCGCGCAGGCGCGGCCACGGCCGGCCGCCGGTCCGCACGAACTGCTGGTTGACTTCGAGTTCGATACCCACGTAGCGATCGTCCGGATACGCGCGGCGCGTCCGGAACGTCAGGCCGTCGCTCTTGCCGATGTACGGGTAGTTGCGGCGCAGGCGCAGATCGGGCCGGGCGACCCGCAGCGCGTCGATCCAGTGATTCGACAGCGCGACCTCGCCCGGCCGGCCCGGGTCGTAGAGAAAGCCGAGGTCGGCGGTGCGCACCTGGCCGTTCAACTCGGGCGTGAAGCTGTGCGACGCAATGTGGATCACGCGTCGCCCGGTGGCGATGGCATCGCGCAGCCAGACTTCGATCGGTTCGTGATGCGGCCGATAGTGACGCTCGACGATCTCGCGGCGGGTCCGCGCCGGCAGCGGCCGCGAGAACTCGGAATAGAGGTCACGATTGCCGATCGAGCGATTCAGGTCGATCAGGAGCCGGGTCGTCTCGGAATAGAACAGCGGCGCCTTGAACGCGGCGGCCATCTCGCGAGCCAGGATCAGTGCGCCCGGATCCCAGCCGCGATGGGTGTCGAGCAGTTCGTCCTGATCGCGGAAAAGTGAGGCGTACTCGGCCGGTACTTTCTTGCCGGCGTGCTCGCAGGTGATCAGCACGAGCGGTTCGTGAGCGATGGCAGCTTCCTCGAAGTGCGCCCGAAGCGATCGTTCGCGGCCGTCCGTCGAACGCGCATCGGCGACGCATTGTCGTGCCGTCGGCCTGCGGAAAACAATCAACCCGGTCGACGGCGCCGTATCACCTTCAATGCGGCAGGCCCGCGCGGCTCGCTTGCCGCAGCCTTGACGGCGCCGTGCAGACTCCGACCCGTTTGCCGATAGCGCGGGCCGGCGACGTCGATGCGGCCATGTCCGTCCAGCGTGCGACCGGCCAGCGCAAAGCAATGCGGGCACAGCACGCCATGCTCGGCCGCATCGAGGCAGTCGACGAGCGCCCCTTGCCAACCGCACAGCGTGCAGCCGTAGACGTGTTTCAGCGCCTCGGCCAACGCACGTGGCAACGATCCTTCGAGGTTCATGCGGCCGCCCTCGGGTCGACTGCGCTTGCACGGGTTCGGCGATGCAACAGGTACGCGTGCCGTCGTTCGATAAGGTTCATTCGGGAGATTCCTGCATGGCCGGTCGGCCTCCCCTGCAGAATCGACCGGGTGGACCGTGCATTGAGGCGGATCGATGGGCGGTCGCGAACTGCGTCACGCCGGGTCGTCAGGCAGGTTGCCGTCGCCCCTCGATCTCAACGTCTGCGAGGAATATCGCGGCGAAATCCTACGCAACGCGTAGGCGGTGTCCCACAAACACAGCCCGTGCTGTCTTCTTAATCGGCCCGATGCTCCGACCTCCGACCCTGCGAAGCCCGACCGCGCTTGAACACCGTCTGCCCCTCGCCCACACCGTTTCGACGGCAGACCCGCCGCACGACATGCGGAGTGTCCCGCTCCCTGCTGAGCGGAACCTCGTTCCAAAATGAGCACGACACCGATCACTTGATCGGCCTGCGACAAGGCTGCGCATCGAACGCCGCAGATCGCGGTCGCAACCAGTGCCTCGGCGACTTGGCTGGCTGATGGAATTCGATCCCGACTACCGACGCGCCCTGCGGGGTGCCCTCGAGCAACTGCTGCGTCCGTTGTGCCGGTTGCTGCTGCGCCATTCGGTGTCGTTCAGCGCCTTTGCCGACATGGCCAAGCGGGTCTACGTCGATGTGGCGGTGAAGGACTTCTCGCTGCCGGGCAAGAAGCCGACGACCTCCCGGGTCGCGGTGCTCTCGGGCCTGACCCGCAAGGAAGTGCACCGCATCCTCGCCGACCCGGTGCTCGACGGCGCCGAGGGCTTCGAGCGCTACAACCGGGCGACCCGGGTGCTGACCGGCTGGGCTCGCGATGCCGAGTTCCTGGATGGCCGCGGCCGGCCGCGGCCGCTCGAGCTCGACGGCGGGGCGAGCTTTGCCGCACTGGTCAAGCGCTACAGCGGCGACATGCCGGCGCGCGCGGTGCTCGACGAGCTGATCCGGGTCGGCGCGGTCGAGCGGCTCGAGGATGCGCGCCTGCAACTGGTCACGCACGGCTACGTGCCGCAACACAGCGCGATCGACAAGCTCGGCATACTCGGCC
>JBDSAB010000453.1:0-13540 GCA_039922395.1 Caldimonas sp. | reverse complement strand
TCGCGCTCAGGTACAGGCTCTCCGCATCGAGGCTCGATTCGAGCGGCACCCAGATGCGGCGAAAGATCTCCGACGGCTCGCCGAACGCGAGCGCCTTGCCGAAGCTCTGCGTCAGGTGGTGATGGGCATCGACGAAGCCGGGCATCAGCAGGTGCTGCGGCAGATCGATTCGCGTCAGATGCGGATGCCGCCGGACGACGTCCGCGAGCGGGCCGACGTCAGCGAAGTGTCCGCCGTCGATGACCACGCCGAGGTTGCGCGCGGGTCCTTCCGGGAGCAGCGTCCACTCGGGCGCGAGCAGCATCGCGTCGCCGCCGAGGGCGCGCTGCAGGGCTTGCGGGTCATTCATCGATTCGGTCTCCATCCTGTTCACAAATAGCTCAGGCCGGCAGCCACCAGCGCGACGGCCACCGCCTGCTGCAGTCGACGCACCGGCATGCGCCGCGCGGCCCAGCGGCCGGCACCCCAGCCGATCAGCACGACGACGCCGACCGCGCAGCCGAGCCCGAGGTCGAGGCGGCCGGCCGCAAAGTTGACCGCCGAGGCCGCGAGCGCGACCGGCAGCTGGATGCGCTGCGCCGCGTGCACCGCCGAGCCGCCGTGCCAGCCGAGCAGCGCGGCCAGCGGCAGCAGCACCACCGGACCGCCGGTTCCAGACCATGCCGAGACGCAGCCGACCGCGGCGCCGAGCACGACCAGCGCTGAGGCACGAAGCGCCGCCGCACCGTCGCGTGGTCGACCGAACAAGGCCCAGAGGCCCGATGCGACGGCCAGCAGGCCGACCGTCCAGCGCACCCCTTCGGCCGGGATCCAGGCCAGTGTCAGCGCGCCGAGTGCGGCACCGCCGAGGGCGCTGACGTCGAGCGCGAGGCTGCCGCCCGCCTGCGGCTGGCGTCCGGCGAACGCCGCGACACCGGTGAACGCAAACGCGAAGCTGGCGGCGGCCACCGCCTGGCGCGCCGGCACGTCGGCGAGCGCGGTCAGCACCGGCACCACGAGCACGCCGCCGATGCTGGTCGCGCCGATCGCGACGCCGCACAGCAGGATCAGCAGCGCGGCGCCGGCGATCACGTCATTCGACCTTGATGTTGGCGGCGCTCACGGTCGCGGCCAGCGCCTTGCGCTCGCGCGCGAGGTAGGCGGCGAAGTCGGCGGGTGACATCAGCATCGGCTTCATTCCGCCGAGGGCGAGTTGTCGGATGACTTCCGGATCGGCGAGCACCGCGGCGACTTCCTTGGCGAGGCGGGCCGTCACCGCCGGGTCGATGCCGGCCGGCGCGAGCAGGCCCATCCACGATTCGACGTCGAAGCCGGAGAGCTCGCGCGTGTCGGCGAGGCTCGGCGTGCCCGGCAGCGCCTCCGAGCGCTGGCGCGTCGTCACGCCGTAGGCGCGAACCTTGTTCTCCTTCACCATCCCCTGAACCAGCGCGAGTGGCAGGACCGCAAGGTCGACGGTGCCGCCGGCCACGTCGGTGAGGGCCTGGGGGCCCGACTTGTACGGCACATGCATCATGTTCAACCCGGCCTGGAGCGCGATCATCGTCGCCGTCAGGTGCAGCGAAGTGCCCATGCCGTCGGTCGCGTAGGTCAGCTTGCCGGGCTGGCTGCGGGCCAGCGCAACCAGTTCGGCGGTGTCTTTGGCGGGCAGGTCGCGGCGGCCGACCAGCACGAACGGCGAGACCGCGACCGGTGCCACCGGCAGCAGATCCTTGGTCGCGTCGTAGCGCACCGCGCCCGGCGAGACCAGCGGCGCGACGTTGATCGGGCTCGCGACCGCGAACAGCAGGGTCAGGCCGTCGGGCTTGGCGCGGACGACCCGCTGCGTGCCGATCGTGCCCGAGGCGCCGGGCTGGTTCTCGATCAGGATCTGCTGGCCGAGGCGCTCGGCCAGGCGCGGCATCACGATGCGCGCACCGGCATCGACCCCGCCGCCCGCGCCGAACGGCACGACGACGGTGATCGGCTTGTCCGGCCAGGTTCCTTGCGCGCCGACGGGCGCGAGCGGCAGGGCGGCGAGCAAACAGGTCAGCAGGAGCTTCTTCATGGCGGTGTCCTCGGGTGGCGGCGGATGCAAATCTAGGCCGCCGCAGCCGTTCGGCATAGCTGATTCTTTCGGATGGGCCGTCCGCTTTTTCCGTACACTCAGCCGTGGCCGGCATTTCCCAGGCATTCCGCTGCTTCGACGCCGTGGCGCGGCGCGGCTCGGTGCGCAAGGCCGCCGAGACGCTGCACCTGACCGCGGCCGCGGTCCACCAGCAGATCCTCAATTTCGAAAGCCAGGTCGGCACGCCGCTGTTCGACCGCCTGCCGCGCGGGATGCAGCTGACGGCGGCGGGCGAGATCGTCCTCGCGTCGGTGCGGCGCTCGCAGCGCGACTACGAGCAGGCGCTGATGCAGGTCGAAGGCCTGCGCTCGCTGCGGCGCGGCCACGTCAACCTCGGCGTGCCGCACTCGAGCGCCGAAGGCGTGATGGCGCATGTCGTCGACACGATGCTGCGGCAGTACGCGGGAATCGGCTTCAGCGTGCGCACCGGCAACGGCGAGACGCTGCTGCGCTGGGTCGCCGGCGGTGAGGTCGACATCGCGCTCTGCCTGCAGCGCGCGGCGCCGCCCGGTGTCGAGCAGGTCCGCGCCTGGCCGCAGCAGCTCGGCGCCGTCGTCGCGCCCGACCACGAGCTGACAAAACGGAGCGGCCGACTGCGTCTGCGCGACTGCCTCGCCTATCCGCTCGCGTTGCCGGCGCCCGACATGGAGCTGCGGCTGATGGCAGAGCGCATCGCGCGGCGCGAACGGCACACGCTCGACCCGGTCGTCGAGACCACGTCGGTCGCGATGGTGCGCACCCTCGCGGCCGGCGGCACGCTGGTCGGCCTGCTGGTCCAGGAGAACATCGCGCAGGACGTCGCGCAGGATCGCTTGCGCTGGCTGCCGCTCGCCGATGTCGAAGCGCGTTCGCACACCTGCCTGTACCAGCGCATCGGTCAGACCACGGCGGCGGCGACAGGCGTGTTCGTGCAGTTCCTGGATGCGGCGATGGACCAGCTCGGCGGGGTTTTGGCGACCGCATGAGTGGCGCGCCGGAGAACCTTCACAACGCGTCGGCGGACGGCACGCCGGTCCTGTCCCTTCGGGGGGCGCTGCAACGGTCCGCACGATGGAAAAACGGCACCCGATCCCGTGAACAAAGCGGCCTTCTCCGCCCTCATTAGCAGATGCCGATTGAATTGCGCAACAACCCCTAAAAACTCACGTCGTTTCGGTTGTGCCTGCTGCGTGTGGGCGTTAGATTGCCGGGCAGCCGAACAAGCCCCATGACCTACGAATTTCCGAGTTCCTTTCTCTGGGGCGCAGCCACTTCTGCCTACCAGATCGAAGGATCGCCGACGGCCGATGGCGCAGGCCCCAGCATCTGGCACCGTTTCACGAAGACACCCGGGTCGACCCAGGGCGGCGACACCGGTGACGTGGCCTGCGATCACTACCGACGGATGGAAGACGACGTCGCGATGATGAAGCGGCTCGGCCTGAACGCGTACCGCTTCAGCATCGCCTGGGGCCGCGTCATGCCGCACGGGCGCGGCGCCGTCAACGAAGCCGGCCTTGGCTTCTACGAACGCCTCGTCGACACCTTGCTCGCCCACGGCATTCAGCCGATGGCCACGCTCTACCACTGGGACCTGCCGGCCGCGCTCGACGACCGCGGCGGCTGGCTCAATCCCGACATCGCCGACTGGTTCGCCGATTACGCGAGCGTGATGATCCGCCGCCTCGACGACCGCGTGAAGCTGTGGGCCACCTTGAACGAGCCGTGGGTCGTGACCGACGGCGGCTACCTGACCGGTGCGCTCGCGCCGGGTCACAAGAACCGTTTCGAGGCGCCGATTGCCTCGCACCACCTGCTGCGCGCGCATGGCAAGGCGGTGCAGGCCTACCGCGCGCTCGGCAAGCACCAGGTCGGCCTGGTCGTCAACATCGAACCGAAGTACCCGGCCTCGCAGGCGCCGCAGGACCTTGCCGCGACCCGGCGCGCCGAGGCCTACATGAACCGGCAGTACCTCGACCCGGTGTTCAAGGGCTGCTACCCGGAAGAGATGCGCGAGATCTTCGGCGAGGCCTGGCCGGAATGGCCGCAGCAGGATCACGAACTGATCCGCCAGCCGATCGACTTCCTCGGCGTCAACTACTACACCCGCAGTGTCGTTCGCCATGACGAGACCGCCTATCCGCTGAAGTCGGTGGCGGTGCGGCAGAAGCAGTCGGCCTACAGCGAGACCGGCTGGGAGGTCTTCCCGCAGGGGCTCACCGACACGCTGGTCTGGATCAAGCAGCGATACGGCGACATCCCGCAGTACATCACCGAGAACGGCGCGGCGTTCTACGATCCGCCGGCGGCGCCGTCCGGCCGCGTCAACGACCCGCTGCGCATCGACTACTACCGCTCCCACCTGCGTGCCGTGCACGATGCGATGCGCAAAGGCGTGGACATCCGTGGCTACTGCGCGTGGTCGCTGTTGGACAACCTCGAGTGGTCCCTCGGTTTTTCCAAGCGCTTCGGGCTGGTCCACGTGAATTTCGAGACCCTCGAGCGGACTCCCAAGGACAGTGCCACTTTCTATTCCGACGTCATTGCCTCGCGCGGTGCCGTGCTGGCCGACGCCCACTGAGCATCACGCTCGATCTACACCCCCATGCAACACACAAATTTGCCCTCCACGACCCGACGCGCGCTGCTCACTTCGGGAGCTGCGCTCGCGCTGAGCCCGCTGGCCGGCTGCTCCAACCTCGTTCGAGACCTGGTCAGCAACCCGGTCTATGACACGTCAGCGGCCGATGCGCTGTCGAGCGCGACGGCACCGGCCGACCCACCCGCCGCGCTGGCGACGCGCACGGAGCTGCCCGAACTGTTCAACGACATCGAGCGGCGCACGTTCGATTTCTTCTGGGCCACCGGCAATCCAGTGAACGGGCTGGTGCCCGATCGCCATCCGACGGCGTCGCCGGCCAGCATCGCAGCGGTCGGTTTCGCGCTGACCTCTTACATCATCGGTGCCGACCGCGGCTTCATCAGCCGCGCCCAGGCGCGCGAGCGCACGCTCGCGACGGTGCGCTTTTTCCGCAATGCGCCGCAGGGTCCGCAGGCGCGCGGCAAGACCGGCCACAAGGGCTTCTTCTATCACTTCATCGACATGAAGACCGGCGTGCGCGCCTGGAAGAGCGAGCTGTCGACCGTCGACACCGCGCTGCTGCTCGGCGGCATGCTGCATGCGCAGGCCTACTTCGACACCGACCATCCGGACGAAGTCGAGATCCGCCACGGCGTCGATGCGATCTACTGGCGCGTCGACTGGAAGTGGGCGCAGGTCCGCGGCGCGCTGATCAGCATGGGCTGGAGCCCGGAGAAAGGCCACATCCCGTACGACTGGGCCGGCTACAACGAGGCGATGCTGGTGGTCCTGCTCGCGCTCGGCTCTCCGACCCATCCGGTCGGCGAGAGCGCCTGGAGCGCCTGGTCCGAGAGCTACCGCGGCGCCTGGGGCCGCTTCATGGGCTACGAGCACCTGAGCTTCGCACCGCTGTTCGGCCACCAGTACTCGCACACCTGGATCGACTTTCGCGGCATTCAGGACGCGACGATGCGCGAGCGCGGCATCGACTACTTCGAGAACACGCGGCGCGCGGTCTACGCGCAGCGCGCCTACGCGATCGCGAACCCGAAGGGCTTCTACGAATACGGCGCCAACATCTGGGGCTTCACCGCCTGCGACGGCCCCGGCAAGCTGCGCGAATTCGACCGCAACAACAAGTTCCGCTACTTCCTCGACTACTCGGCGCGCGGCGCCGGTCGCACCGCGACGATCGACGACGGCACGATCGCGCCGACCGCCGCGCTGTCGTCGCTGCCGTTCGCGCCCGAGATCGTGATTCCTGCAGTCGAGGAGATGCACGCGCGCTATGGCAAGTTCATCTACTCGCAGTACGGTTTCGTCGACTCGTTCAACCGCAGCCTGATCGCGACCGATCTCAAGCTCTCCGACGGCCGCATCGATCCGGCGTTCGGCTGGATCGCGAAGGACTGCATCGGCATCGACCAGGGTCCGATCCTCGCGATGATCGGCAACTACCGCAACGAGCTGGTCTGGGACGACATGCGCAATTGCACGCCGCTGCGGCGTGGGTTGGAGCGCGCCGGCTTCAGCGGCGGCTGGCTCGACAACACGGCCTGATTCGTGTGCCTGGTCTCACGTCCCTGCGCCGTCACGACAGCACGGCGCGCCGGCGGGCCCTGCGGCGCCTGGCGGCAGGCGCGAGCCTCCTGACCCTCGCCGGCTGCGGCCGGCGCGACGATCCGAAGGGGCCGCTCAATTTCTGGGCGATGGGCCGCGAGGCCGAGGTGGTGGCCGAGCTGCTGCCGGCTTTCAAGGCCCGCCATCCGCAGATCGAGGTGCGGGTCCAGCAACTGCCATGGACCGCGGCGCACGAGAAGCTGCTGACGGCGTATGCCGGCGGCTCGCTGCCCGATCTCTGCCAGCTCGGCAACACCTGGCTGCCCGAACTGACCGCGCTCGATGCGCTCGAACCGCTCGATGCGCGGGCACGCGAAGCCGGCATTGCGACGGACGACTACTTCGCCGGCATCCTCGACACCAACCGGATGCCGACCGCGAGTGGCGACCGCCTGTTCGGTCTGCCGTGGTATGTCGATACGCGCGTCCTCTTCTACCGCACCGATTTGCTGCGTGAAGCCGGCCACCCCCAGCCGCCGAAGAGCTGGGCCGAGTGGGTCGGCGCGATGCGCGCGGTGCGCCGGCGCGGCGGGCCAAGCCGCTATGGCGTGCTGCTGCCGCTGAACGAGCCGGACCCGCTGTTCGCGATGGCACTGCAGCAGGGACCGCTGCTGAACGACGATGCGACGCGCGGCGCTTTCGCGCAACCCGGCTTCCGGCGCGCCCTCGGCTTCTACACGAGCCTGTTCCACGAGGGCCTCGCGCCGGCGCTCGGGGCGGCGCAGATCTCGAACGTCTGGGACGAGTTCGCGCGTGGCCTGTTCGCGTTCTATGTCAGCGGCCCGTGGAACATCGGCGAGTTCCGCCGGCGCCTGCCGCGCGAGCGTCAGCAGGACTGGGCCACTGCGCCGCTGCCCGGGCCCGACGGGCCGGGCGTCTCGACCGCCGGCGGATCGAGCCTCGTGCTGTTCAAGGGCTCGCCGCGCAAGGACGCGGCGTGGCGCCTGATCGCGTTCCTCAGCGAGCCGGAGACGATGCAGCGCTTCCATGCCCTGACCGGCAACCTGCCGCCGCGCCGCAGCGCATGGCAGGCTCCGGCGCTCGCCGCCGACGTGCCCTCGCAGGCGTTTGCGCGCCAGCTCGAACGCGTGCGCGCGGCGCCGAAGATTCCCGAGTGGGAGCGCATCTTCCAGGAGATGCAGCTGGCCGCCGAGCGCGTCGTCCACAAGGCGCAAGGCATCGACGCCGCCACGGTGCAGCTCGATGCCTGGGTCGATGCGCTGCTCGAGAAACGCCGCTGGCTGCGCGCGCGGACCGCTGCGCTCGCAGGCACGCGATGAGGCGGGTCGGCGTCATCGGCTGGGCGCTGGCGGCGCCGGCGCTCGTCGTGATCCTGGTCTTCTTCGCGGTGCCGGTGGTGATGGGGCTCTCGCTGAGCCTGACCGATTTCGACCTCTACGCGCTCGCCGACCTGTCGACCCTGCGCTTCGTCGGCCTCGACAACTACAGCCGCCTGCTGCAGACGCCGTTGTTCTGGCAGGCGCTCGGCAACACGCTCTATTTCGTCGCGATCGGCGTGCCGGTCTCGATCGGCCTGTCGCTCGGTGCGGCACTGCTGCTGAACGCCCGCGTGGCGAAGTGGCAGCCGTTCTTCCGCACCGCGCTGTTCGCGCCGGTCGTCACCACGGTGGTCGCGGTCGCGGTGATCTGGCGCTACCTGCTGCACACGCGCTACGGCCTGATCAACCAGGCGCTGGCCGGCATCGGCATCGACCCGATCGACTGGCTCGGCGACCCGCACTGGTCGATGCCGTCGATCATCCTGTTCGCGGCCTGGAAGAACTTCGGCTACAACATGATCATCCTGCTCGCCGCCTTGCAGGCGGTGCCGCGCGAGATCTACGAATCGGCGCGGGTCGATGGCGCCGGCCCGATGCGGCAGTTCACCGACCTGACATTCCCCCTGTTGACGCCGACGCTCGTGATGGTGGGCATCATGACCTTGGCCGGCTACTTCCAGCTGTTCGCCGAGCCGTACGTGATGACCCAGGGCGGCCCGCTGCGCAGCACCGTCAGCGTCCTCTACTTCATGTACGAGGAGGGCTTCCGCTGGTGGAACCTGGGCTTTGCGTCGGCCGTTGCGTTCATGCTCTTCATCATCATCTTCGTGATCAGTGCCGGGCTCTTGCGCTTCGACCGCGACCCGGCCGGGAGCCCCGCGTGAACCCGCGCCTCGCCGTCTGGATCGTCAACGGTCTGCTCGTCGGGCTGGCCACGCTGAGCCTGTTTCCGCTGCTCTGGATGGTCTCGGTTTCGTTCATGCCGGCCGGCGCGTCGAGCACGATCCCGACACCGGTGCTGCCCGGCACCGTGACGCTCGACAACTACCGGCAGCTGTTCGGCAACGTCGGCATGGGCCGCTACCTGCTCAACAGCCTGGCGATCGCGGTGCTCGCGACGATCATCTCGGTCAGCTTCAACGTGATGGCCGGCTATGCGTTCGCGAAGCTGCGCTTTCGCGGCCGCGACGCGCTCTTCAAGGTGCTGCTCGGCGCGCTGGTGATCCCGGGGCAGGTCGCGATGCTGCCGCTCTTCCTCATGCTGAAGCCGCTCGGCCTGATCAACAGCTACGGCGGCGCGATCGTGCCGGCGATGGCCAGCATCTTCGGCATCTTTCTCGTGCGCCAGTTCGCGCGCAGCATCCCGGACGATCTGCTCGAAGCCGCGCGCATCGACGGCGCCAGCGAGTTCCGCATCTTCCTGACCATCATCGTGCCGCTGCTCGGCCCGGTGCTCGCGACGCTCGCGATCTTCAGCTTCCTCGGCAGCTGGAACGACTTCATGTGGCCGCTGATCGTGCTGACCGACGATGCGCTCCACACCCTGCCGGTCGCACTCGCGGGCCTGTCCCGCGAGCATGTCCAGGACAACGAGCTGATGATGGCCGGCTCGGTGGTCACGGTGCTGCCGGTGCTGGTGTTGTTCCTGGCGCTGCAGCGCCAGTACATGGCCGGTCTGATGGCCGGTGGGGTCAAGGGATGAGAAAGGCCGCAGCCTTTCTTGCGGGCTGGCTGTTGGCGGCGCTGTCGGCGCACGCTCAGCCGCAGACCGAGCCGAGCGTGCCGACGCAGGCGGTGCCAGCCCAAGCAGCTCAGCAGGTTCAGATGCAGGACAAGCTGCTCGACGACTTCGACAACCCGTCGGCGTGGACGATCGCCGCGTCCGACGATGTGAAGGCGAGCCTGCGCAGCGTCGACGGCGAGCAGGGCCGCGCGCTCTGCATCGACTTCGACTTCGGTCGCGTGACCGGCTACGTGGCCGCGCGCCGGGTCATGCCGATCGAGTACCCGGCGCGCTACGAGTTTGCCTTGCGCCTGCGCGGCAATGCGCCGAAGAACGCATTCCAGATGAAGCTGATCGACGAGTCCGGCACCAACGTCTGGTGGGGCCGTCGCGACGAGTACCGCGTGCCGGCCGACTGGACGACGCTGCGGTTCCGGCAGCGCGAGATCGAGTTCGCATGGGGTCCGACCACCGACCGCGCGCTGCGCCGCACCGCGAGCGTCGAACTGGTGATCGCGTCCGGCAGCGGGGCCGGCAAGGGCAGCGTCTGCTTCGACCGGTTCGACCTGCGCGAGCTGCCGCCGGTCGCACCGACGCCGCCGGCGCCGGTCGCGACGTCGCCGTCGTTCCTGGCCGATCACGAAGCGGCCAATGCCGTCGACGGCCAGCCGGGCACCGACTGGCAACCGACCAACGGCCGCGGCGGTGCGGTGCTGAACATCGACTACGGTGTCGCGCGCGAATTCGGCGTGCTCGCGCTGCGCTGGCGGCCTGGCGCCGCGGCGTCGCGCTACCTCATCGAGTTGTCCGAAGACGGTGAGCGTTGGCGCAGCGCGCGCCGCGTCGAGCGGGCGCGCGGTGATCTGCAGCAGCACTGGCTGCCCGATTCGGAGGCGCGCTTCGTGCGCATCACGGTCGACGAGCCGACCGACAAGAGCGTCGCGCTGGCCGAGCTCGAGCTGCGGCCGACGCTCGACGCCAATGGATTTTTTGCGCAGCTCGCAAAGGACGCGCCACGCGGTCGCTACCCTCGCGGCTATGTCGGCCAGCAGACCTATTGGACCGTGCTGGGCGTCGATGGCGGACGGACGGCGTCGCTCCTCAGCGAGGATGGCGTGCTCGAGCCGGTGCCCGGAGTCGGCGCGCTCGAGCCGTACCTGATCGTCGACAACGCCGTGTTGAGCTGGGCCGACGTCACCGCCACCCACACGCTGCGCGACGGCGACCTGCCGATGCCCTCGGTCACCTGGCGCGCCGGCGACTTCGCGCTCGAGATCGCCGCGTTCGGCGACGGCACGCCGGAAGCCTCGCAGGCGCTTGCGCGCTACAGCGTGCGCAATCTCAGCAAGCGCGAGCGCCGCGTCACCTTGGCGCTGGGCTGGCGGCCGTTCCAGGCCAATCCGCCGACGCAGTTTCTTGCGAACCCAGGCGGCGCGAGCGCGATTGACGAGCTCGGGTGGGATGGTCGCGCGCTCTCGGTCAACGGCGCACGCCGACTGATCCCGTTGGTTGCGCCCGCAACCGTGCGGCTCGAACCATTCGCGAATGGACCGGTCGGCGACTGGGCCGCCGAGGCGGGCACCGCGGCGGGGTCGGCATCGCAGCGCGTCGCCGACCCGGCTGGCTTCGCGAGCGCCGTGCTGTCGTACCCATTGCGCCTGCGTCCGGGCGAGCGGCGCGAGATCACGGTCGCGCTGCCGGTCCGCGGCGCGCCCCCGCTGCCGACTGCAGCCGACTTCGCGACTGCCGAGGCGCGCGCCGCGGTGCACTGGCGCGACCGGCTCGATCGCGTCCGCATCGAAGGGCCGGCCGAAGTCGAAGACGTCGCCCGCACCTTACGCACCTCGCTCGGCCATATCCTCGTCAACCGCAGCGGCCCGGCGTTGCAGCCGGGGCCACGCGCGTACGCCCGCTCGTGGATTCGCGACGGCGCGCTGACGTCGTCGGCGCTGCTGCGACTCGGTCAGGACGACGTCGTGCGCGACTTCCTGCTCTGGTATGCGCCGTTCCAGTTCGCGAACGGCAAGGTGCCGTGCTGCGCGACCGAGCGCGGCGCCGATCCGGTGCCCGAGAACGACAGCGACGGCGAGTTCGCGTTCGCGGTCAACGAGCTCTGGCAGTACACGATCGACGACGGCACCGCGCGCACCTTGTGGCCGCATGTGCGCCGCGCGATCGATCACATGGAGGCACTGCGCCTGAGCGAGCGGGTGCCGGCCAACCTCGCCGCCGGCCGGCGCGCCTACTACGGCATGATGCCGCCGTCGATCAGCCACGAGGGCTACTCGGACCAGCCGGCCTATTCGTACTGGGATAACTTCTGGGCCTCGATCGGCTACCGCAGCGCGCAATCGCTGGCGGTCGCGCTCGGCTTTCCGGACGACGCCCGCCGCATCGCGTTCCAGCGCGAGGAGTTCGGCGCCGACCTGCTGGCCTCGCTCGCCGCCAGCACGCGGCGCCACGGCCTCGATGTGCTGCCGGGCGCCGCCGACCGCGGCGACGTCGACCCCACCTCGAGCACGATGGCGCTCAGTCCGGGCGGCCTGCTCGGCACGCTGCCCGACGCGCTCGTGCGCAACACCTTCGAGCACTACTGGCGCTCGTTCGCCGAGCGCCGCGACAGCGGCAAGCCGTGGGACGCCTACACGCCGTACGAGTGGCGCAACGTCGGCGCCCTCGTGCGGCTCGGCCAGCGCGAACGCGCGCTCGAGGCCTTGGCCTTCTTCCAGCGCGATCGGCGGCCGACCGGATGGAACCAGTGGGCCGAGGTCGTGCTCCGCGATGCACGCGAGCCGCGCTTTCTCGGCGACATGCCGCACGGCTGGGTCGCGTCGGACCAGATCCGCTCGGTCCTCGACCTGTTCGCGTACGAGCACGAGGGCGAGCGATCGATGGTGCTCGCGGCCGGCGTGCCGCTGGCGTGGTTCGATGGCGTCGGGCTGACGGTGCAGGAGCTGCGCACGCCGTACGGGCGGCTCGGCTGGCAAGGCCGCGCGTCGATCGAGGCGGGCCAGAAAGTCATCGAGCTCGACGTCCAGGCCTTGCGCACCTTCCCGCCGGGCGGCGTCGTGCTGCGCGGGCCGTGGCCCGCGGCCGCGCGGGTACTGGTCGACGGCGTCGCGATCCCCGGCGCCGCCGACTCGATCCGCCTCGTGCGCCTGCCGGCGCAAGTGCGGGTCGAGCTGCCGCGTTGATCAGCGCGGCTTGAGCTTTTGGGCCTCGGCGCGCAGGCGCTCTTCCTGGGCCCGCAGATCCGGCGTCAGCTCGGCGCCGAAGTCCTCGGCCTCGAAGACGCGGCGGATCTCGATCTCGGAATCGCTCTCCATCGGGTTCGGGCAGCGGCGCACCCATTCGACCGCTTCATCCATCGACTTGACGTTCCACAGCCAGTAGCCGGCGACCAGCTCCTTGGTCTCGGCGAACGGGCCGTCGACGACGCGGCGCTGGCCGTCGCGGCCGTAATGGATGCGCCATCCCTGCGCACTCGGCTTCAGGCCATTGCCGTCGAGCAGCACGCCGGCCTTCTGCAGTGCTTCGTGGTACCCGGTCATCTCGGCCATCAGCGTGTCGTCCACGGGGAAGATGCCGGCCTCGCTGTCGGCGCTGGCCTTGACGATGATCATGAAGCGCATGGCGATTCTCCTGTGTTCGTGGCGGTGGCGGTGGCGGCGGTGGCGCGTTGCCCGCCTCTTGTTCACACGACGCGCGAGCCACGACCGGATCGACACGCTGCGCCGGAAAATCAAGCGCAATGCCGGTTCACCACGCCCAGCACGGCCCGACTTCGCGAACCTCGATCGTGCACCAGGCGGCGGCCGGGCACTCGGCAGCGATCGCGACGGCCTCTTCGCGCGTCCCACAGCTCAGCAGGAAGAAACCGCCGATCATCTCCTTGGCCTCGGCGAACGGCCCGTCGAGCAGGCTCTGGCGGCCGCCGCGCACCTGCACGCGCGTAGCCTGCTTGTCGGTCGCGAGCGACTCGACCGCCTGCAGCACGCCGCGCTTTTTCAGCTCGCCGGCGAACGCCAGCATCTCCGCATAGACCTGTTTGCCGGCCTCCAGCCCGCGCTCTTCGCGCTGGCCGCGCGGTTCCAGAATCAACAGCATGTACGACATGGTTCTCTCCGGTGTTCAGGCCGGCATTCTGCAGCCGCTGACAGAATGCGCGGACTTCTGAACTTGGGGACAAACCATGACACCTTCCCGCGTCGCGATCATCACCGCCGGCGGCAGCGGCATGGGCGCGCACGCCG
>JBDSAB010000452.1:0-5283 GCA_039922395.1 Caldimonas sp. | reverse complement strand
CCTCGTCTGCGAGGTCGTGGCCCGGGTCGGGTCACGGCCGGGCGGTCCTCAGCTGGTGCGTCTGCTGACCGAGGCGGTGCGACATCTCGGTGTCGACGCGGGGTACTACGCGAGCGTGGTGGTGGACGGCGAGACCGTGATCTCCCATCGACTCCTCCTCGCCTGCGATCCGACATTCGGGCTGGCACTCGAACGCTTCATGGCCGCCCGGGACGATCCCTGGTTGCGTCAGGCGATGGCGACATCCGAGCCCTTTTGCGCATCGCACAACTTGCTCAGGCAGCACGGCGGGAGCGAGATGGAGCGCCTTGCCGCGGAACACGGGTTTCGCTCGGCACTCGTGATACCCGTACCGGCGGGCGGCGGGATGCCTCGAAGGCGGGTCGTCCGGCTCGGCGTCATGGTTCTGGGCTCGCGTTCCGAGGGCTGTTTCGAGCATGAGCCCTCACCGCGCCTTCGCGTCGTCGCGCGGGCTCTCGCAATGGAGTTGCACGAGTCGTACGGCGACTTCCTGAGCCGGGAACGCATCCGCACAGATGCCATTTCGTCGTCCGATCTCGATCTGCTCCGCCGCGACCGGGCCGGGGAGTCGACGAAGGTCATTGCGCGCGTCCTGAATACGACGCCGCATGCGATCGACCAGCGCTTCTACCGTCTGGGCATGAAGCTCGGGGCACGCAGCCGACACGCGGCGGTTCGCTTGGCGGTCGAGTACGGGCTGATCTAGGCAAGATCAAGGCAAGAGCGCCAGCCCTTTCCCGTGACCGGATCGCGATCCTGTTTCCTTCACGCTGCGCGTGAACGGGATCGCTTGACGAACTGACCGGCGGCGCCGGGCGCCGTTCCCTGCGGCCGCTCAGATCGCCACCCCGGCCACCCGCCATGCCCGCAGCCGGGCCGGCCTAAGGACCCGGAGTGCTGCTTCGGCTCGTCCGTCGCGCCAGCCGCTGCGCTTGGTGTCACGCCGTCCGCGGTGCCGCCGAAGCAGGGACATGTCCGTCGTCTGCGCAGGCTGCGACGACTCATGCGGGTTGGCAGCCACTCGCCGGGATCGTCCCACCGCATCCCCCCAGCTGCGCCCCCGTCTCCTTCGAGGGGGACTTGTGGGGGGATCAAAGACGCGGTGGGCCGGGAAACCGGCGCACTGCTTCGGCTGCTGGAAGACCACCCATCCCCAACCCCTTCCCGTGAAGGAAGGGGCTCTTCCCACCCCCCGCCCGCCCGTGGGCGGGAGCGAGGAGTCCAAGCAGAAGGTGGATCAAGTTCAAGCCAGGGCAATGGGTCCTGGTGGCTCTGCCTTCTGTTGAGCAGAGGAGTCCATCATGGCTTTCGTACGAGTCGAGCAGAGAAACGCGCATCTGGCCGGACCTGTCCGCCTGGACTACGTGACCGGGCGCGACGGCAAGGTTGCCAAGGCCACCTTGACCGCCATCAGCAACACCCGCCGGGGCGGCGAGGCCAAGGAAGAGGAGGCCACCGCCATCCAGTGGACGCTCTGGGGACGGCAGGCCGAGAACGCGACCGAGTTCCTGGACAAGGGCAGCCACGTCAACGTGGTCGGGCGGCTGAGGAACAACAACTACCGCGACGCCAACGGCGCGGAGGTGTTCGGCTACAGCTTCACCTGCGAGGAGATCGACTACCTCGACAGCAAGGCCGAGGCCGAGGCGCGGCGTCAGCAGAAGCAGACGAAGCCGCCGACGGTGTTGACCAGGAAGGGCCGCACCACACCGCCTGCGATTGATCCGGACGACGTCCCGTTCTGACCCCAAGGGCAGGGCCCGCCCCTGCCTTGATCCAAACCCTGCATCAAGGAATCATCATGCACACACCGACACTCGCAACCCGTTTCGCGCGCAATACCTTCGTGGTCCGCAGCGAGACGCCGCTTCTCGAAGACCAGATGCGCACCGCTGCGCCGTCCATTTTCGCGCCGGCCAAGCACGTGAGCCGCTCCGACCGCTACACCTACATCCCGACCATCGAGGTCCTGCGCGGTTTGCGCAAGGAGGGCTTCGAGCCTTTCATGGTCGCGCAGAGCAAGAGCCGTATCGAAGGCAAGACCGAGTTCACGAAACACATGATCCGGATGCGTCACGCGGGGCAGGTGCAAACCAAGCCTGAAGCCAACGAGATCATCCTGATCAACAGCCATGACGGGGCAAGTTCGTACCAGATGCTGGCTGGGATGTTCCGCTTTGTCTGCTGCAACGGCCTCGTCGTGGGTGACGTGGTCGAGGACATCCGCATTCCGCACAAGGGGAACATTCAGAACGATGTGATTGAAGGAGCGTTTCGAGTGCTCGAGGACTTCGACACGGTCGAGACTTCAGCCGAAGCGATGAAGGCGCTACAGCTCGTGCCCGAAGAAGAAACGGCGTTTGCGACTGCAGCGCTGGCATTGCGCTTTGGCGATCGGTCGGAAGGACAGCCCCCGGCCCCCATCACCCCCGAGCAACTGATCGAGGCGCGCCGCATAGAAGACACCGGGCACAGCTTGTGGACCACATTCCAACGGGTGCAGGAGAACGCCCTGCGCGGCGGGCAGCCCGGACGCAGCACGCAAGGGCGGCGGGTCCACACGCGCGCCATCGGCGGCATCGACCGTAACGTGGGCTTGAACCGGGCGCTCTGGGTCCTGGCCGAAGAGATGAGGAAGCTCAAGGGCTGATCGATGCGCTGAATATAAGGGCCGATTCAGCGCCCACACCACTTCGCGCCGGCTCGATGATCGAGCCGGCGCGCTTGCGTGGGGCATTCCATTTTTTTCGCTCGCCGGCTTTGCCGGCTCGGACTGTTTTGACGTGCGTCCGCAGTGGACTGCTTGAGAAGCCGCGTGCGTCCGGCGACGAAACACGGGCAAGCCACAGGCATTGACAGGGGGCTGTATGAAGACGCTCGTTCTCGCCAATCAAAAGGGAGGCGTTGGCAAGTCCGCAGTGGCGACATTGCTCGCCCAGTACTTCAACAAAAAGGGCAAGCGCACCCTCGCGATCGACCTTGACCATCAGTCCAACTACGGCAAGGCACTAATGGCCTCCAGGCTGCCCACGATTGCGCGCGTTAGCGCCGACCAGCTGCTGACCGAGCCTGGTGTGGTGCTGGAGGCCGCTCCTTTCGTCCTCGTGCCGGCGGCGGACGGCTTGCTCCGCCTGGAGAGTCAAGGGGCGCTGCACAACCAGCTCGGCACGAACCTGCGGAATTTCTTCCGCCGGGTCGATCAACAGTTCGATGTCTGCGTCATCGACACCCACCCAATCCCGGACATCCGCTACATCTCGGCGACCGCCTCCGCCGACTTCGTGCTCGCACCGATCCAGCTGAACCAGGAGGCGGTCGACGGTGTTGCCCTGCTGCTGAGCCATCCGCGGGTCGGGATCCGCAAGATCAAGGCGGTCCTCAACCCGAAGTTGCATTTTCTCGGGCTGCTGCCAGTGGCGGTGGAGGCGACGCCCTTTCAGAAGGCAAACCTTGTTGCGGTACTCGAGACGTACGGGAAGCTGCTAATCCCGATGAGTGACAAACCCGGGGATGTGGCGCGGATCTGGAAGCGTTCAGCAGTCGCGGAGGCACAGGCAGATGGACTTCTGCTGTGGGAGATGAAGAAGTCGGCGGCCCGGGAAACCTGGCGGGAGACCGAACCCTGCCTTGAGCGGATCGCGTCGCTCGTCCTGCAGACGACCACCCCGGAGCCCGCCGATGCGTTTTAGCCTCGAGGCACTTGAATGGGCGGGTGAGGGGAGCACCGGACGTCCGCTGATGGTCTCGATCGACCAGTTGGATGAGGATCCCGACAACCCTCGCTGCGAAGTCGGCGACGCCGACTTGCAGGCGCTGGCCGATGACATTTGCCGTCACGGCATCTTGCAGCCGATCGTCGTTCGTCAAAGCGCGCAGGGCGGCCGCTTCTTGATCCGCTTTGGCGCCCGTCGGCTTCGCGCCGCGAAGCTGGCCGGTCTTGAAGAGGTGCCGGTGATCGTGGACGACCGCGAACTCGACGGCTATGCCCAGGTCGCGGAGAACATCAAGCGGCGCGCCCTTGCTGCGCTCGACCTGGCGCGCTTCATTCAGCGCCGGTCCGAGGCGGGTGACTCCCTGGCGACGATCTCCAAGCGGCTCGGCGTCGACCAGACGACGATTGCTCATCATCTGGCATTGCTGTCGCTGCCGCCTGTGCTCGACAGCGCGCTGAAGACGGGGCGTTGCCAATCGCCTCGGACACTTTACGAGCTGGCGGAGGTGCACAAGCAGCGACCGGAAGCCATCGCCGATTTGCTTGCAGGCCCTGCTCCGATCACACGTGCTGCAGTCGCCAGCTTGCGGACGTCGGTGAGTCCTGGCGTGGCCCGGCTCGAGAGTCAACAGCGGTCGCGGTCAGATCCGTCGCTGTTTAAAAGGACGTCTGACCCCTTGTCGAGCGACGTCATCGTTGGTCAGCTTGAGGCCTTGATCGACCGCTTGAAGGCATCCATCTCCCACGAGGAGTCGCGTGACGGACTCCGTGCGCTTCGGGCTCGACTAGAGATCCTGATGAGTCGATGCGACATATGACGCCGGGGGGCGGAAAGTCCGACCGCAAGCCCGTTAAGTCGCGGCGACTATGAGTGGGGCAAGTCGAAATCTCGCGTCGACTGCTCGCCGCCTCGTCACAAGCGCAGCTCGATTCGGCCGACGCTCTGCCGCATAAGCACTCTTCGGGGGTCGGACAGTCCGACCCCTGTCGGACGCCCGTTCCAGCGTTTCGCACCGTCATCTTGGCTACTGGCTCGGGCCAAACCAATAATGCTGTTGACCTCGACCTCGCGCCGGCTTCGCGGGTTCATCGGGGTCGGACAGTCCGACCCCGCCGGAAACTTAGCGCAACTCTTCGGGGCTCGCCCAGGGGTCGGACTGTCCGACCCTTGGGCAAGCCCACGCGAACCAAATCTCTTCATCGCTCGATCGGGGGTCGGACTGTCCGATCCCTGGGTGGCCCGATCTGTGTGGGCGCTGAATTTCGAGGTTGATTCAGCGCCTTGAATGCTTCGATCCTCGACGATATTGAGTACGTAGGTGAGTGCAGGATAGGCGGCATGCCGCCGATTTAAGAACCGCTCCGCTTCGTCGCTTTTCGTCGGTCGTGAACAACCTCTCCAACGACTTCGTGACCGTCGACATGCGCGGTCTCAAGGCTTCGCTCTTCGAGCGAGCGCAATCCGAACGGGTGAGTGCCTCGGTCGTCGTTCGGCGAGCCGTCGCACGCGAACTGAAGACAGATGTGCCGAACTTACCCGGGCCTCGCGG
>JBDSAB010000451.1:0-4143 GCA_039922395.1 Caldimonas sp. | reverse complement strand
CCGGATCGGACATCTTCTGCAACACATCCTTCGCGTGCCCGCAGGTGCTGCAGCGATAGGCATAGATCGGCATGGCCTGGCCTTTGTTCTTCTGTTCTGAACGGAAAACCCAAAGCGGGAATTTGAGGACGAAAACCGCGAATTATACGGCGCAGCAGGCGCCTCGCCCCGGGCGTCGGCGCCGGCTCAGCGCCAGTGCAACCAGAGTTGCGACGCGACCACGCCAAGCGCGCCGCCCGCGGCGATGCAGACGAGGCCGTACAGCAGCCGAAGCAGGCTGCGCTGCTCGACAATCAGCGTCTCGAGCAGTCGCTGTTCGGCAGCCGCACGCGGCTGCAGCGCCTGGTGGATCAGCCGCGGCAACTCCGGCAGCAGTTGGACGTAGCGCGGTGCCTCTTTCTTCAAGCCTTCGATCAACCCGAGCCAGCCGACCTGCTGGTTCATCCACTGTTCGAGAAACGGCTTCGCGGTGTTCCACAAATCGAGTTCGGGGTCGAGCTGCCGGCCCAGGCCCTCGACGTTCAACAGCGTCTTCTGCAGCAGCACCAGCTGCGGCTGGATCTCGACGTTGAAGCGCCGCGAGGTCTGGAACAGCCGCAGCAGCACCTGACCGAGCGAGATGTCTTTCAGCGGCCGGTCGAAATGCGGCTCGCAGACCGCGCGGATCGCACCCTCGAGTTCATCGACGCGCGTGTTCGGCGGCACCCAGCCCGACTCGACATGCAACTCGGCGACGCGCTTGTAGTCGCGCCGGAAGAACGCGATGAAGTTCTGCGCGAGGTATTCCTTGTCGAACTCGGTCAGCGTGCCGACGATGCCGAAATCGAGCGCGATGTAGCGGCCGAACGTGGCCGGATCGACCGAGACCTGGATGTTGCCGGGGTGCATGTCGGCATGGAAGAAGCCGTCGCGAAAGACCTGCGTGAAGAAGATCGTCACGCCGTCGCGCGCCAGCTTCGGAATGTCGACGCCGGCTTCGCGCAGGCGCGCCACCTGGCTGATCGGCACGCCCTTCATGCGCTCCATCACGATCACGCCCTGCGTGCACAGGTCCCACACCATCTCGGGGACCATCACGAGGTTGAGGCCCTGCATGTTGCGGCGCAGCTGGGCAGCGTTCGCCGCCTCGCGGACCAGGTCGAGCTCGTCGTGCAGGTACTTGTCGAACTCGGCGACCACTTCGCGCGGCTTCAGCCGCTTGGCGTCCGACGACATCCGCTCGACCCAGCGCGCGAGGGTTCGCATCAGCGCGAGGTCGTCGTCGATCGCGAGGAGCATGCCGGGCCGCAGCACCTTGACGGCGACCTCGCGGCCGTCCTGAAGCACCGCGAGGTGCACCTGTGCGATCGATGCGCTGGCGACCGGCTCGGCGTCGAAACTCGAGAAGACCGCATCGATCGGGCGGCCGAACGCGCGCTCGACGAGCTCGCGCGCGACTGCGGCCGGAAACGGCGGCACCCGGTCCTGCAGCTTGGCAAGCTCGTTTGCAAGGTCGGGCGGTACCAGATCGCGCCGCGTCGACAGCACCTGACCGAACTTCACGAAGATCGGACCGAGGCGCTCGAGGCCGAGCCGCAGCCGCTCGCCGCGCGGCGCCTCGAGCGGGCGCCCGATCGTCATCACCCGAACCAGCAGTCGAACCGAGCGCTGGCGGAAGCTCGACAGCGCGAGCTCGTCCAGTCCGTAGCGCAGTACCGTGAGGGTGATGAAGAGGAGCCGGGCGATGTGCCTCATCGGGGCGGCGATCCCTCCGATCCGGTCGTCGGGACGACGGATCGATGGGCGGTGGCGCCACGGACCGTGCGCGCCGCCTTGCGCAGGCCGTCGGCCACGGCACGTGCCAGGCGGCTCACCTCACGGGCGGGAGCCGCGCCGATGAAGCGCGCCAGATCGTCCTCGACGTCCCAGCGCAGGTTGTCGATCAGCCAGTTGACGTCGGATGCGAATTCGGCGTCGCCGGCGATCTCGACGTTCGGCCGCTCACCCGTCAGCGCCTGCGCGAACACCGCGGCCGGGTTGGCCATGTCGACCTCGATGCGCAACTGCGGCGCGGAGGGCGGCGCTTCCTTCAGCCGTTCGACCAGCCCGGCCGGACTGACCTGGAACGCCACGACCGGCAACGCGGGCAGCAGCGACGGCCAGCCCGTGAAGCCGATCAGCACCGTCGAGCCGCTGTGGCGCTGCAGCCGGGTCATCGCGACCGGCTCGGCCGAAAGCACGTGATTGATCAGCAGCGTCAAGCGCTCCAAGACCGCGCCCTGGACCAGCGTCTGCACACTTTGAAACATGCGGAATTGTAGGCGGCCCCCCACTCATGGGCATCTGCACGAAGGTCCGGTCTGGGTTTCTGCAGCAAAATGCGCGATGTCCCGCCGACCTGTGCGGCAGGGCATGGTGGTTGCCTTGTCCGGGCGCGTATCCCCGGGAGGGTCGCAGTCAGCGTCCCTCGGAGTGCAACTCCGACCCAGCGGTACGCCGACCCCATGTTTGAAGACCGGACCTACAAGAGAACCTTCTACAGCGCACCTCAATCGGTGACGTCGCTGGTCGCCGCATTTCTCGAGCCCGGCCTGACGGTCCTGACGTTCTACCTGGTGATGCGGGCGGCCGACGAGCCGATGGACCGTCCGGCTCTCACGTTGTGCCTGCTGGTCTTCGCGCTCACCTTCCCGGGCCCGAATCGGTTCCGCGACAAGCTGCTGAACGCGGCGGTCGACATTCTGTCGTCGTGGGTCACGCTGATCGCCATCCTGGCGCTGTGCGCCTACGCGACGCGCAGCTTCCACTATTTCGAGAACGACATCCTGCTCGCCTGGGTGCTGATCACGCCGGCGCTGCAGTTGATCTCGGTGTGGATCGGCCGCGCCATCCTGCGCTTCCACGCCAGCCTGCCGGGATCGCGCCAGCCGGCGGTCGTGGTGGGCGCCGGCGCTCTCGGCGTCAAGGTGGCGCGCGCGCTGATCGAGAGCCACGAACGCGGTGTCGACTTCGCCGGCTACTTCGACGACCGCACCGACGGCCGGCTCCACCCGGACGCCACCTCGAAGGTCCTCGGCGGGCTGAAGGATGTCGCCGCGCACGTCAGCGAGCACGGCATCCGCGAGGTCTACATCACGCTGCCGCTCGGCTCGCAGCCGCGCATCGTCGAGTTGCTCGAGGAGGTGCAGGGAACGACCGCGTCGCTGTTCTTCGTGCCCGATGTGTTCGGCATCAGCATCATCCAGGGCCGCCTGCAGGACATGAACGGTGTCCCGGTGGTCGGCATCTGCGAGACGCCGTTCACCGGCACCAACGAACTGGTCAAGCGCATCAGCGACGTCGTGCTGTCGAGCATCATCCTCGTGCTGATCTCGCCGCTGCTCGCCGCGATCGCGATCGGGGTCAAGCTGAGCTCGCCCGGTCCGGTGATCTTCCGGCAGCGTCGCAACGGGCTCGACGGCGGCGAGATCACGGTCTACAAGTTCCGTTCGATGACGACCCAGGACGACGGCCCCGTCGTTCGCCAGGCCACCAAGAGCGACCCGCGCATCACCCGCTTCGGCGCCTTCCTGCGCCGCACCTCGCTCGATGAGCTGCCGCAGTTCTTCAACGTTCTGCAAGGCAAGATGAGCATCGTCGGACCGCGCCCGCACGCGGTCGCCCACAACGAGGAATACCGGCGGATCATCAAGGCGTACATGGTGCGCCACAAGGTCAAGCCGGGCATCACCGGTTGGGCCCAGATCAACGGCCAACGCGGCGAGACCGACACGATCGAGAAGATGCGCACACGCGTCGAATACGATCTCGAATACCTGCGCAACTGGTCGCTGGGTCTCGACCTCAGGATCATCGCCGGTACCGTTCGCCTGCTGTTCTTCGACCGGCATGCGTACTAGACCCACGGAGCGGGGCCTGCGGGGCTCCGATCGTTGCAGCATCACTTGGAGGAAAGCCCGATGAAGAACAACCCGAGGCGCGGCCGCAGCCTGCGCAGACCGGCTGCGATCGCCACGATGCTGAGCGTGGTCGGCGGCGTGGCGTCGGCGCAGACGACGGCGCCCGCGACGGCCTCGTCGGATCCGAACCCGTACTACCTCGGCGTCAGCCAGGCGCTCACGCACGATTCCAACGTGACACGGTCGCCACAAGGTCCCAGCGACA
>JBDSAB010000450.1:0-5673 GCA_039922395.1 Caldimonas sp. | reverse complement strand
TGAGCGCCGAGCAGATCTACCACTGGTGGTTCATCTGGCTCGGCGTCGCTGGCATCGTCGTCGTCCTCGCGGCGGCCTTGCTGATCACGATCCTGGTTCTGGCGCGGCAGATTTCCGCGCTCGCGGCGACCGGGCTCACGGTGGTCGGGGAGATCGAGCAGAACACGAAGCCGATCTGGCAGCTCAATGCCACCAACCATGTGGCCGGCCAATTGCTCGGCGGGGCCATTGCGATCGAAGCGAATGCCGTCGCGATCGTTGGCGCGCTGCACGCCGGCGAACAGCGGCGAGCCGCCTAGGAGACTTCGATGGACACCGCAGGTGCCGCTTCCGCTCATGCGATCCAGGTCGTGTGGTGGGGGTCGCTCGCCCTCGGCCTGGTCGTCAGCGCGGTCGTCGCGACACTGCTGTGGCTGATCCAGAGCACCGCCAAGACCATCGACACGCGCGTGTCAAGCCTGTGGGACACCGGCCAGCGGGTCGCCAACAACACCGTCCACGTCCCGGCGCTCGTCAAGACCAGCGAAGTCGCGGGCCAGATCCTCGCTGTGGCCGTGCGCATCGATGCCGGCGCCGCGGCCATCGAGGCGCACGCACGGGGTTGCCCCGGCTGTCCGCAGTGCATGCTCGGGAAGTAGGAGGTTCGCGATGATCCTGCTGACCGTCCTGACCGCCGTCCTCGTGCTGGCCTTTTTCGTCGTGCTCGCCTTCGGGCTGGTGAAGATCAGCGAAACGCTCGAATCCATCGGGGGGACACCTGTGAGCTACCTCGCCAAGCTGCGACTCGGCTTGCGGGCAATCGAGAAGGAAACCAGCCCGCTGGCACCGCAGGTCACCCGGATCAACGCGGGCCTGACGCAGGTCGCAGGTGGGCTCGCGTCGGTCGATCGCCATCTGGTCGGCACGATCGACGCGGTGACGAAGCAAGGAGCGTGAGATGGACGTCGTCCACGTGATCTGGATCATCGTGCTGGCAATCATCGTCGTCGTCATCGTGCCGCTCGCGATTCATCTGCTGCACCGGACGCTGTCGGCGGCCGTCTCGATCCGTCGCTATCTCGACGAGATGCTGGTCGCCGGCCTCGGCATCGCCGGCAACACGTCAGCGATTCCCGCGCTCGACCAGACCCTGTCGGTGGCCGGGGCGATGGTGGGTGTCGCCGGCGACCTCAAGGGCCACACGGCGACGATCGCGTCGGTGCTGGCCTCGCGGGCCCAGGGCGGAGCGACGCCATGACTCAGGTGCTGCTCTACGTGTCCCTCGCCGTGACCGCGGCGGTGGTCCTCGTGCTGGTGGCGTACCTAGTCGGCATCATCGTCGCGCTGGCAGGTGCCAAAAGAAGCCTGGCGAAGCTCGCCGGCGGTCTCGTCGCGATCCGCGATCACACAGCACCGCTCGGCGACAAGATCGGCGCACTCAATGGCGGTCTGACCACGCTACTGACCGGCCTGCTCGGCGTCAACTGCGATCTCGCGGCGATCGTCCGCGTCGCCCAGGGAAAATAGAACACACGAGGAGCCACGCGACCATGTGCTTCAAGAACCTACCGATCGAGTTCGACGCCGAGGGCAAGGCGCACCTGATCGCAGGCGTCGCCAACCCCTACACCTATGAATCGGTCTCGCTCGCCGAACGCGACGAGAAGCTGAAGGAGATCGCCCGCAAGAACGGACAGGTTCGCGAAGTCAACTTCGACCCGGTCACGCGGGTCGCCGGGGCCCTCGCGTTCCACAGCTCGGTCGACCTGAAGAACCGCCGTGTTGTCGACGCCCGCTCGATGGCGACGCTGTTTCGCGGCTACGAAGTTATCCTGCGCGGTCGCGACCCGCGCGACGCGGCCTTCATCAGCTCGCGCGCCTGCGGCGTCTGCGGCGGGGTCCACGCCACCTGTTCCGCGCTCGCCCTGGAAATGGCGATCGGCATCAAGCCACCGCCGATGGGCATCGTGATCCGCAACCTGCTGCTGAGCTGCGAGTACCTCTACGACAACCCGCTGCATCTCTTCGTGCTCGCCGGACCCGACTTCTCGGAGGCACTGATTCGCGACACCAACCCCGAGGTGTGGCAGGCGGCGACGACTGCGAAGACCAAGAACGGCGCGGTGCACGGCTACGACACGGTCGGCGAGATCATGACGGACCTCAATCCATTGACCGGCCGGCTCTATCTCGAAGCGCTCGAGATGACGCGGGTTGCACGCGAGGCGTACGTCTTGCTCGGCGGCAAGTACCCGCATCCGGAAACGATCATTCCGGGCGGCGTCACGACGACCCTGACGTCTAGCACCTTCAACGAGTTCTACGTCAAGCTGAGCCGGTTCTTCGACTACGCGAAGAAGTGCGTCGGCATCTGGGACGACGTCTACGACTTCATGTACGAGTGCAATCCGGAGTACCGGCATTGCGGTGAGCTGCCGGCGACGATGGTCGATTTCGGCCAGTGGGACCACGAGGACCACTACGACGCGACCTATGCCAACGCCAACGAGTGGGGCGCCAAGCGCTGGTCGACGCCGGGGGTGGTCGTGAACGGCAAGCTGGTCACGACGAACCTGCGCGACATCAACGTCGGCTTCGAGGAGTTCATCGAGCACTCCTACTACGAGCCCTGGGACGAACAGCCGTTCAAGACTGATCCGCTGGGCGCGCCGCTGTCGCCCAACCACCCCTGGAACAAGACGACGATTCCGCGCCCCGGCGTGCAGAACTGGAAGGAGCGCTACAGCTGGTCGACGACGCCGACCTGGGATCGGCACACGTTCGAGGCCGGCGCCTACGCCCGCGTCTACATCAGCGCCCTGGCGCAGAAGATCCCGCACAGCGAGTATTTCGAGTCAACCGGCCACAGCCTGAAGCTGAACGTGCCGGCCAACAAGCTGCCGGCCATGACCCTCGAGTGGCACATCCCGCCGGTCTGGAATGCGTTCGAACGCAACCGGGCGCGTGCCTACGCGGTCGCGTTCAACCTGATGGTGACGGTCGAGAACTGGGTCCGCGCGATGGACTTGCAAAAGCGTGGCGAGACCCTCGTCCACACGCCGTTCGAGGTGCCAAAGAGCGGTCGGCAGATCGGGGTCGGCTTCTGGGGCGCGGGCCGGGGTTTCCTCGGCCACTGGTGCGTGATCGAGGACGGCCTGCTCGCCAACTACCAGATTTGCACGCCGTCGACCGTCAACGCCTGTCCGAAGACGCCGTGGGGCGAATCGGGTCCCTACGAGCAGGCCGTGCTCAACACGGTCCTCGTCGAGGCGAACCTGACGGAGACTAACTTCAAGGGCATCGACATCCTGCGCGCGATCCGCAGCTTCGATCCGTGCATGCCGTGCACCACCCACATGATGGTCGAGGGCACGGACCGTGTCGTCACGCGCGAGGTCACGACCTGCGCTTGCGGCATCTGAGGCCAAGGCATAAGGTGCGCCCATGCGCACGGTCATCGGCATCGTCGGCTACTACGGCTTCGTCCGCGGCTATCCGCTCGGCCCCGAGCTGATGGAGCGGTTGCGCGCGTTGCCGTGGCCGCAAGACGTCGACATCCGCGAGATGAACTGGGGACCGGTCGCGATCGTGCAGGACTTCCAGGCCAGCACCCACAAGCCCGCTCGGGTCGTTCTCGTCGGTGCGCTCGACCGCGGCCTGGCACCCGGAACGGTGAGCGTGCGGCGCTGGGCCGGTGGAGCGATCGATGCGGCGGCCGTGCAGCGGCGCATGTTCGAGGCCGTGACGGGCGTGATCAGCCTCGACAACCTGTTCGTGATCGGTGCGCACTTCGGGATCTGGCCCACCGAGACCTTCAGTGTCGAACTGCAGTGGCCGGAGTCGGGACTCGGCGATCTCGTGCTCGGCGAAATCGAGCTCGACCGCGGTCGCGGCCAGGTCGTCGGCGAAAGACCGCTCTCGATCGACAATGAGCGCATCGTGAATCAACTCGTCACCGCCATTCACGCGCTCGCCGTCGAAGGTCCGTGGGGGGCGATGGACAACCTCACGGTCGACTCCTTGACCCCCGTCGCGCCCGTCCTGCACCACCGCTTCGTCGATGACCTGGGATTGCCGTCTTGAACGAGTCGCCGTCTTCGTCAGCTCCGAGCAGCCCAGCGCCGGATGATGCCCTGGCTCGCCTAATGAATCGCGAGGAGGTGCTGCAGATCTGCTACTGGTACCAGGGCGAAGGTTTCGGCGACCGCTACGACGCCGCCGTGTTGCGCCCTTTCCTGAACTGCAACGTGCCGGTCATCGAAGTCGCCTTGCACGAGCTCGAGGCGCTGGGAGCGCTGCAGCAGGAGGAGGGCCGCTATCGGTTCACCGATCGAGGCCGGCAGGAAGCGGGTCGACTTTTCGCCGAGGGCTTCGCCGACTTCCAGAAGCAGGGCCACGGGGAATGCGACGCAGGCTGCTGCGACGGCGACGACCACTCCCAATGCGGCGAGGAATGCCCGCTGCACTGACGACCCTCGGCGCTTCGACGCCACCGCAGGGGCCTGACCAGCAACTGGTCGGCTTCATGACGAATGCTGCGTGGGAAGGCCTGCTCGACGAGGTCAACGGCCTCGTGGAGAAGATGGAGTCGCTTCCCGAGGGCGAGGTCAAGTCCGATCTCTTTCGGCTGCTCGACGGCATCGACACGCTGCACCGCGAAGCGCTGCGGCGACTGGTGCGGCTTTTCAAGGAGGGCGTGCTCGAGAAGGTCGTCTCCGACCCCGCCATTCACACGCTGATGGAGCTGTACGACCTGCTGCCACCCGAGGCGGGCGAGGTCGCGGCTGCCGCAAGACCCGTTTTCCCGACGATACCGATCCGCGCGGTGCGGACATCGTCGGCAGCACCGTTGAGGTTTCCGCACTGGGTGCCGATTCTCGCGAAGCTCGACGACTTGGCAGCGGGTTCGATCCGCGCCGACATCGTCGACGACCTTCCCCTGGTCCTGGCGCGGCGCGACGATCGCCTGTTTGCGGTCGATGGGCTCTGTCGGGTGGACGGCACGTCGTTGAACGGTGCGTCGTTGAGCGGCTACACCTTGACCTGTCCGAACCATTCAGGGTGCCACTACGATGTTCGCAACGGCGCTCGCATCGGTGGCGGCGAAGGCGTGGCCTGTCATCCCGTCAAGGTCGACGAGCAGGGTCGCGTCATGGTCGGCCTCGACATGGACTTCAGGCCGGAGCTGCCCAGCTTCTGACGCATGGGCGTCGGCCGAGTCCTTGTTGCCGGCGTCGGCAATGTCCTGAATGGTGACGACGGGTTCGGCGTCGAGCTGGCCTGGCGTCTTGCCAAGCGTGAGTTGCCGGCCGGCGTCAAGGTGATCGAAACCGGTATCGGCGGCATGACCCTGGTGCAGGAGCTGATGCTCGGCTACGACGCCGTGCTGCTGCTCGATGCACATCAAGGGGGCGTGCCGCCTGGCACCGTCCGCGTTCTCGAACCGGAGCTGCCCGACCTGTCCGGGCTCGACGCTCATGCGGTCCGCGACTATTTTTCGGACACCCACTTTGCGACGCCGATGCGCGCGCTGTCCTTGCTGGAACGGATGGGTCGGCTGCCTCGCCGCGTCGCGGTGATCGGGTGCGAACCCTTCGAGGCGAAACCGATGTCGATCGGCCTGAGTCCCTTGGTCACGGCAGCGCTCGACCGTGCCGAGGTCGTGGCGGTCGAATGGCTCCACGAAACCGTTCG